>JBBQJK010000472.1:0-1513 GCA_038325835.1 Gammaproteobacteria bacterium | reverse complement strand
GCTGTGCGTCTCTTTCTTGCCTATCTCTATCTGGCATCCCCTAAAACGCGCTATATTCGGCCCCCGCGCCCATGACGTGGGAAACCGTCATCGGCCTCGAGGTTCATGCCCAGCTCGCTACGCACAGCAAGATCTTCTCCGGTTCAGCCACGGCCTATGGCGCCGAACCGAACACCCAGGCCAGCCTGGTCGATCTGGGTTACCCGGGGGTCCTGCCGGTATTGAACGGCGAGGCGGTGCGCATGGCCGCGCTGTTCGGTCTGGCGATCGGCGCCACCGTGGCCGGGCGCTCCGTCTTTGCCCGCAAGAACTACTTCTACCCGGACCTGCCGAAGGGCTACCAGATCAGCCAGTACGAGTTGCCCATCGTCCACGACGGGCACATCACCATCGAGCTGGACGGTGGCGGTACCAAAGCCGTGCACGTGATCCGCGCACACCTGGAGGAGGATGCCGGCAAGTCCCTCCACGAGAACTTTGCGGGCCTGACCGGTCTGGACCTGAATCGGGCGGGCACCCCGCTGCTGGAGATCGTCTCGGCGCCGGACCTGCGCTCGGCGAAGGAAGCCGTGGCGTACATGAAGAAGGTGCACCAGCTGGTGCGCTACCTGGGGATCTGCGACGGCAACATGCAGGAAGGTTCCTTCCGGTGCGATGCCAATGTTTCCATCCGCCGCGCCGGCACGGACCCGCTGGGCATGCGCACGGAGTCGAAGAACCTCAATTCCTTTCGCTTCCTGGAGCGGGCGATTCTCTTCGAGGTCCAGCGGCAGATCGACGTTCTCGAAAGCGGCGGCAGGGTCGTGCAGGAAACCCGGCTCTACGATCCGGACCGGGACGAGACCCGGCCGATGCGCAGCAAGGAAGAGGCCAACGACTACCGGTACTTCCCGGACCCGGATCTGCTCCCGGTGATACTCGACGAGGCGTACATCGAGGCAGTCCGGCTGCTGCTCCCCGAACTGCCCGATGCCCGACGCGAACGCTGGGCCCGGGACTTCGGCCTCAAGGCGGAAACCGCCGAGGTGCTGGCCGCCGATCCGGAAGTGGCGGCGCTGTTCGATGCTCTGGCCCGGGAGTCCGGCCAGCCCGTTGCAGCGGCCAACACCCTGCAGAGCCAGCTCTTCAGCCTTTTTGGTCCGGAGCGGACGCCGGCCGGGGTCAACGTGCCCGCCACGGCTGCCGTCCTGCGCATGGCTGCCGAAGGTCTCATCGCCCGGAGCAGCGCAAAGGAACTCATCGAGGAATTCGCCTTCACCCGCCAGGTTCCGGACCTGCAGCAGGTGGTGGAGCAGCGGGGTCTGAAACAGATCAGCGACAGCGGCGCGCTGGAGAAGATCGTCGCGGACGTGCTCGCCGCCAATCCGCTGCAGCTTGAGCAGTACCGGGCCGGCCAGACGAAGGTACTGGGCTTCCTTGTCGGCCAGATCATGAAGGCGAGTGGTGGCAAGGCGAACCCCGCTCAGGTCAATGAACTACTGAAACAGAAATTGTAGGAGTGCCTTGTAGGAGC
>JBBQJK010000471.1:0-1516 GCA_038325835.1 Gammaproteobacteria bacterium | reverse complement strand
GCGGGAAATGATTTCGCGGTGGTGCGGGACGAGACCTTCGGCCCGCTGCTTTACGTCATCACCTACAAGAAATTCTCGCAGGCGCTGGCGATGCAGAACGCGGTGCCGCAGGGGCTGAGCTCATCGATCTTCACGAACGATATGCGCGAGGCCGAGGAATTTGTCAGCGGCACGGGCAGCGATTGCGGTCTGGCCAACGTCAACGTCGGCACCAGCGGCGCGGAGATTGGCGGGGCGTTTGGCGGCGAGAAGGAAACCGGCGGCGGCCGGGAGGCCGGCTCGGATTCCTGGAAGGCCTACATGCGCCGGCAGACCGTCACGATCAACTACGGTTCAACCCTGCCTCTGGCCCAGGGCATCGACTTCACAACGGGCGCGCCACGCTCGTAGGAGCGCCTTCAGGCGCGATCCTTACTTCAGCCGCGACCCCTCACCCACAACGCAACCACCCCAACCGCGACCACCTGAGCCCCAACAAACCCCGGCACGCCCGCTGGCGCTATCCCGGCAAACGTGTCGGTCAGCGAGCGCGCGACGGTGACCGCCGGGTTGGCAAACGAGGTCGAGGCCGTGAACCAGTAGGCCGCCATGATGTACAGCCCCACGGCCTGGGGCAGTGCCGCCGGCCGGTGCCGCGAACAGAGTGCAATAACGCCGAGCAGTCCGCCTGTCGCCACGAACTCGCTCAGCCACTGGCTGGGGCCCGCGCGCACGCGGGTCGACACCTGCAACAGATCCTCGGCAAACATAGCGTTCGCGAGCAGTACGCCGGCGACGGCCCCGCCGAACTGGGCAATGACATACCCACCCGTCACGCCCCAGCTTTGTTCGCCCCGGAGGGCAAGCAGCGCGCTGACGGCAGGATTGAACTGCGCCCCGGAAACCGGCCCCAGCGTCAGGATCAGCACATAGAGCCCGGCGCCCGTCGCCAGGCTGTTGGCCAGCAGGGCCACCGCATCGTTCCCACCGGCCAGGCGCTCGCCCATGATTCCGGAGCCCACCACCACCGCCAGAAGCAGGGCGGTGCCGCAGAACTCGGCGATGACGTCAGACCTCATCAACCCGCGTCGTGCCAATCTCCTGCAGGCGGTTCTGCAGCGACAGCCGGTCCAGTGAGCTGATCTTCAGGCTGACGAAGATCTTGATCCGGTTCTCCAGTTCCCGGAACGCCTTGCGAAAAGCCAGCCACTTCTCGGTATCGGTCCCCGCCACCGCCGCCGGGTCTTCGACGCCCCAGTGGGCCGTCATCGGCTGGCCGGGCCAGAAGGGGCACTGCTCGCCGGCCGCGTTGTCGCAGACGGTGAAGACGAAATCCAGTTCCGGGGCACCCTCGGCGGCGAACTCGTCCCAACTCTTGCTGCGCAGG
The DNA here is from genome assembly GCA_038325835.1 of Gammaproteobacteria bacterium. Taxonomy (GTDB): domain Bacteria; phylum Pseudomonadota; class Gammaproteobacteria; order Steroidobacterales; genus SHZI01. The sequence continues at coordinate 150 of JBBQJK010000471.1, read as the reverse complement.
CCTTCGGTCGGCAGCTGTATGTGCCGGAGCAATTCCAGGGAGATCGGATTGACGCGCCCCGCCGGCTGGCTCCCGGCGCTGTAGCCCACAAAGCGCCCCGTGCCCCAGTGGTTGATCAGGGCCTCGGCGAGGATGCTGCGCGCCGAGTTG
>JBBQJK010000470.1:0-1522 GCA_038325835.1 Gammaproteobacteria bacterium | reverse complement strand
ATGCACTTCCGCTCGGCCCACCAGCCGATCCGGGTGGCAGGCTCGGTCTATTACAAGAACAACCTCAAGACCCAAGTTCGGATCGTGGAAATGAACCCCGCGCTGGAACGCGATCTTGGCGAATTCATCGAGGCCGTCGCCGACATGCCGCCCGCGCCGGGAGTGTCATTGCAGCCGGATTTCGTGGCCCCTGACAAGCCCCGCTCCGACGAGGTCTTGGTGACCCCGGTTCGCGAAGGCGGGCAGGACGACTGGTCACGCTTTGAGGGAGCCAGTGCGGCGATCGGGCATTTCATCCGCATGGTCCACGAAGGCCGGATGTCGAAGGACGAGGGCTGGGAAGGCATCTGCGGCTACAATGCCGCCATGCTGCGGCCTGCCTGGCCGATGGAGCGGCTGCAGCGCGAGTCCCAGCGTCTGTGGGAACTGCATGTCCAGAAATACGGCCCGCCGCTGATCAGGCTGGCCACCGGGGCACCGGGTCCGGAGGAGACGCCCGCTTTCACGCTGGGGGCGTTGCTGGATGACCAGAGCCCGATGCCCGAGGACATCATTGCACCGCGCGTGCTGACCCCGGGTGGGCTTCTGGTGCTGGGTGGCGCGCCCAAGGTGGGTAAGAGCGACCTCACCATCAGCTGGCTGGTGCACATGGCCGCAGGCGTGCCGTTCCTTGGGTTCACTCCACCGCGCCCGCTGCGGATTTTCTACCTGCAGGCGGAAATCCAGTACCACTACCTGCGCGAACGGCTGAAGCAGATTGCCATGCCACCGAAGATCCTTGCCGCCGCGCGCGAGACTTTCGTGGCAACGCCTAAGCTGAAGATGCTCTTGGACACCGACGGCAGCGTGCGGGCGGCGCGCGCCATCCAGGCGGCGTTCCCGGACGCTCCAGTCGACGTCATCTGCATCGACCCGATCCGCAACCTTTTCGACGGCGGGCCGGGCGGTGGCAGCGAGAATGACAACGCCGCCATGATGTTCTTTCTCAAGGACCGCGTCGAAGTTCTACGCGACTACATCAATCCCGACTGTGGCGTGATCCTCGTTCACCACACCAAGAAGCTCTCGAAGCAGCAGCTGAAGGACGACCCGTTCCTCGCCCTGTCCGGTGCCAGCGCCCTGCGCGGGTTCTACACCTCGGGCCTGATCCTGCACCGGCCCGACGAGGAGGCGGCCGAGCGCAAGCTGGAGATCGAACTGCGCAACGGCCCGGCGCTGCCGTCCAAGCTGATCGACAAGGTGGGCGGCCAGTGGATCGAGATTAATCCACTAAACGAACGTCTGGTGCGCGCCGAGGTCGGGGCCAGGCACGATGCCGAGCGGGATCGCAAGGGCGAGGTGATCGTCACCATCCTTCTGGACGAGGCCCTGAAGGGCAAGATGTACACGATGACCCTGTTCGCCGAGTCTTTCGAGAACCAGAGCGGCCTCAGCGGCGCATCGGGCATCCGTGACAGGCTCAACGTCCTCACGACCAAGGGTGTCGTGAAGTTCGTCAAGGGCGATGCAGCGAGCGCACTCG
>JBBQJK010000469.1:0-1524 GCA_038325835.1 Gammaproteobacteria bacterium | reverse complement strand
AGCGGTACAGACGACGGCCATCCCGAGCCAGTCGGGCAAGTGCCCCGGGTGGTCCAGAAGCTGAGCCGCAACGATGCAGCCGCAGCACCGTAACCCGGCCCGCGGCGTCGGAAACAGGAACAAGCCCGTCGAGAGCGCGACCTTGCTGCGGGCGAAGACGCTGGCGCGGCAGATGGATACCTCCTGCGTTCGTCTGGCCGAGCAACGGGCGATGCACCCCTGCCCGTCCGGCGGTGCCAGCGGAGGATTGACTGGGCAAGGGCAATTGCCATGCTGCCGACGGTGCTTGTGATGTCTGGCAAGCGAGCGTGATAAACCCTTCATCCTGCTGTTTATGATCCAGCGAAACCTGTTTCCCCTGCTGCTCAGCGCCGGGTTGCTCGCCGGGCGAGTGCCCGGACTGGCACAAACCTCCCCGGCACCCGCCGCGCCCGCCTCCGAGGCGGTGGCAGCCGCCCTGGCCGCCAAGGCCCGCCTGATCCCGGCGGCGACCGCCTTTGAGGCGAAGGTGGTTGAGCAAGAACTCGCCAGCATCCTCGGCATCCTGCGCGACGCCTGGCTGCACCCGCGCGACGCGCTGTACGGCACTGCGGCCGTGGCGGAAATGATGAGCGCCTTTGATCGGCTGAAGGCCGCGGGCAACGAATTCAAGCCGGTGGCAGAGAAGCTGCGCCAGGAGTTTGCCGCCAACGGCAAGCTCGGCGAACGGCAGCAACTCTGGCGGAACCTGCAAGGCTGCTGGGTCCACCGCACCAAGCTGCCCGACGGCAAGGAGGGCTGGGTGCGGTGCTGGAGCCGATCCCGGTCGCAGCCTTTCAATTGCTGTCGGGGCAGAAATCAGTCTCCGGCTCACCGCTCGGCAGCCCGGCGACGACTTCCAAGATGCTCGACTTCTGCGCCCGGCACAGCCTCGCGCCAGTTATCGAGAAGTTCCCGCTGTCTCGCGTGAACGACACCCTCGAACATCTCCGCGCCGGCAAAGCCCGCTACCGCATCGTGCTGGAGCACGACCTCGCCTGACCCCGGCGTTGTGGGCCAGCCGACGCGCCCGCCAAGTCCCACGTCAGCCCGGCAGCGCTGGCGGATTCCGCCGGTGCCAGGGGTGGCACGAGTGGAGCGGAGCGGAGAGGCGGGCAATTTTCTTGCCGCCCCCGCCCCCCGGACGAATCTTTGCCGGCCATGCTTATGGAATCTGAAACGCTGACCGGCCAGCCGCCGGGCCTCGACATTGTCGCGCTGCTGAAGCAGCACGCGGGCGAGAATTACGATCTTCAGTCGCAGCACATCAACCCGGCCAACGTCCGCACCCTGAAGACCATTGGCTTCGACCACTGCTACGTGCGCGCCGAGGGACCGTATCTCTGGGACATCGAGGGCACGAAATATCTGGATTTCCTTTCCGGCTACGGCGTTTTCAGCCTGGGCCGCAACCACCCTTCCGTGCGCCGCGTGCTGATGGACTTCCTCAACGCCGATTATCCCAGCCTCGTGAAGATGGAGGCCCCGCTGCTCTCCGGCCTGCTC
>JBBQJK010000468.1:0-1530 GCA_038325835.1 Gammaproteobacteria bacterium | reverse complement strand
CATTGCCTCGAAGAGGCGATCGGGCCTGCCAGCCGCGACCAGCGGGTCACTATTCAGGATTTCAAGAAGATCAGCCGCTACCTGTAGGCGGGAGACCGGGGAGGAAACACTATGTTGCGCGCGACACTGGACTGGCTGGGTTTCGGCGAAAAGGGTCATGCCCTGAGCCATGCCCCTGGCGGTCATGGCCACAGCCACGATGGCGGACATGCCCACACTCACGGCGTCATCGACCCGACGATCGCCACCACCTCGCGGGGCATCTGGGCCATCAAGTGGTCATTTGTCATTCTGGCCACCACGGCCGTCTTCCAGATCTTCGTCGTCCTCATCTCCAGCAGCGTGGCGCTCCTGGCCGATACGATTCACAACGTGGGCGATGCCGCAACGGCCATCCCGCTCTGGATCGCGTTCGTGTTCGCGCGGCGGAAGCCCAGCGACCAGTTCACCTATGGCCTTGGGCGGGTGGAGGACCTGGCAGGCATGACCATTGTCGCTCTGATCCTGTTCAGTGCCCTCGTCGCCGGTTATCAGACCATCGACCGCTTCATCAATCCCCAGGAGATCAGTTACCTGTGGGCCGTGGCTGCGGCCGGTGTGGTCGGGTTCATCGGCAACGAGGCGGTGGCCGTGTTCCGGATCCGGGTTGGTCGGGAGATCAACAGCGCCGCACTCATCGCGGATGGCTATCACGCCCGGGTGGACGGCCTCACGAGCCTCGCCGTCGTGGCTGGCGCCATTGGCGTCTGGCTCGGATTTCCGCTGGCAGACCCGATCGTCGGGGCGCTGATCACCTTCCTGATCTTTGGCATCGTCTGGCAGTCGGCCAAGGCGGTCTTCACCCGGGCCCTGGATGGCGTCGAACCGGAGTTCACCGCTCTGCTGCGCCACACGGGGGAGCACGTTCCCGGCGTCCGGGGCCTGCAGAACATCCGGACGCGCTGGATTGGCCATCGCATGTATGCCGAAGCCGATGTGGTGGTGGACGGGTCGCTGCTGGTGCGCGAGGCAGCAATCATCACCGAGAAACTGCAGAGGCAGGCGGACAAGCACTTGCCGGCCCTGGCGTCATTGCGCCTCGCGCTGGCCACGGGAATCGATCCCGAGGAAGCCGGGCGGGCCGAGCGTAACCCGGCCCCGCCCCACGATCACGGCGAGGGGCAGGCGCCGGGCGGACACGACCACGACGATGGCCACGAACATGGTGAGCACGGCCACGTGCACTAGGCTCCGGCCAGCCGCGGGGCTAGCGGTGGCGGCGCCCCTCTCAGATAGGTCACGAGGCCCGAAGTAACCAGCTGGAACTCAGTCGGGTACCAGAACTTCTGTCCCGTGCGGATCCAGCTGGCGAGAAACCAGTCGGGTAGGCCGCGTGCGCTGAAGTAGGCGAGCTCGGAGCGGTAGACCCAGGCTACCGGGCTGGACGAGAAGGCGTCCCAGTTACGTGGCAAGTGCAGGCCGATCCGGGCGCCCCGTTGCAGATAGCGAAACCGGCCGCCGACGTAAGCCGAGACGCAGGCACTGGAGCAC
>JBBQJK010000467.1:0-1535 GCA_038325835.1 Gammaproteobacteria bacterium | reverse complement strand
GCCGGTGGCGGCATGGTCGGAGCCAGTCTCGCTGTGGCGCTGGCGCGCCTGTCCTTGCGGGTGATCCTCGTCGAGGCCATCCCGGCGGGCAGTCCGGGGCAGCAGCGTTTCGACGCCCGGACCACCGCCCTGTCGCGCAGCAGCCAACACATCCTCGGCACACTCGGGATCTGGCCTCAAATCGCTGAACACGCCGCGCCAATCCGCCGGATTCACGTCTCGGAGCGCGGGCGGCTGGGCACGACGGTGATCGACGCCGACGAGGAAGGGGGCGAGGCTCTTGGCTACGTCGTCGAGAACCGGCTGCTCGGCGCCGCCCTGTGGCGCGAGCTCGGCGGCCACAGCAATGTCACCGTCCTCACGCCTGCCAGGGCCACTACTGCCGCAGTAGCCCCGGACGCGCTCGACGTCCAGATCAACCAGGGCGGTGTCGTTGCCACCGTGCGCACGCGACTGCTCGTCGTAGCGGACGGTGCCCGCTCGACGCTGCGCGAGGCGCTGGGCATTGCGGCGCGGACGAAACCCTACGAACAGACAGCCATCATCGGCAATGTGGCTGTCGATGGGCCGGCCGCTGACCAGCGCACCACGGCCTACGAGCGCTTCACGCCAGACGGTCCGCTCGCCCTGCTGCCGGCAGGGGCGGGCCGGTATGTCTTCGTGCTGACGCGTCGTGCCGCGCTTGTCGAGGCGGTGTCTGCGCTGCCGGACCCCGCCTTCCTTGAGCTGCTCCAGCGGGAGTTTGGCTTTCGTCTCGGGCGGTTTCGCCAGGTGGGTGCGCGCAGTTGCTATCCGCTGGAGCTCGTCGAGGCGGAGGCGGTGAAGGGGCACCGCGCTGTGGTGGTCGGGAATGCCGCCCATGGCCTGCACCCGGTGGCCGGCCAGGGTTACAACCTGGGACTGCGCGATGCCGCCGCTCTGGCCGAGCTGCTGGCCGAGGAGTCACGGCGGACCGATGCGCGGGCGGATCCTGGCGGGGCGGCGCTGCTCGAGCGCTATGCCGTCTGGCGGAGGCCGGATCAGCGCAAGGTGGTGGCCTTCACGGACGGACTGGTTCGTCTGTTCGACCAGACCAGTCTCGGACCCTTGCGTGGCATTGGGCTGCTGTTGTTCGACACAGTCCCGGGGGCCAAGCGGCTGCTGGCCCGGGAGACCATGGGCCTTGCCGGCCGGCGCACCCGTCTGGCCCGGGATTTGCCGCTGTGATTCAGGCTGACTTCGACGTGCTGGTCGTCGGTGGCGGGGTTACGGGCCTGGTCTGTGCGAGCCTGCTCAGGAAGTTCCTGGGCGGGTACCGACCCAGGCTGCGCATTGCTGTTCTCGAAGCCCAGGCGCCCCGGCCACTCGCCGCCGACGCGGACACCGACCTCCGGGTCGTGGCAATCGCTCCGGCCGGGCGCGGGATTCTGCAGGCGGCCGACGCCTGGCAGGCGCTACCCCCGGGCCGGATGGCTGCCTTCGAGCGCCTGCGCGTCTGGCAGGCAGCGAGCACGCCCTTCGGCAGCGGCAGCCTGGGCTTCGATGCCGCCGACAGC
>JBBQJK010000466.1:0-1535 GCA_038325835.1 Gammaproteobacteria bacterium | reverse complement strand
GCAGCACCGTGGCCGGCTTGCAGCCGCCGGCGGTGGTGTGCAATGAGGAGCATCGTTTTCTCGTGGGCGAACAGGCCCGCCAGGCAGGCCTGCCTTTCGAACGCATCTTGCTCGAGCCCATCGGGCGCAATACCGCACCGGCGCTGACCTGCGCCGCGCTCACCTACACGCAGGAAGGCGCGGACCCGCAACTGCTGATGATGCCTGCCGATCACCTCGTGCAGGACGCCGCCGCCTTCCAGCGCGCCGTGATGACTGGGGCACCGTATGCGGAAGCCGGCAAACTCGTGACCTTCGGTGTGGTGCCGACCTGCCCCGAAACCGGCTATGGTTACATCCAGTTGGGCCATGCACTGGGCAAGGACGCGCCCGCCGTGAATGCAATTGCGGCCTTCAAGGAGAAACCGACAGTGGGTGTCGCGGAGCAGTATCTGCAAAGCGGTGAATACCGCTGGAACGCCGGCATCTTTCTGCTGAAAGCCAGTACGTGGCTGGCTGCCATCGAGCGCTTCGCGCCGGACATCCTCAAAGCTTGCCGCCTGGCGGTGGAGCAGGGCAGCCGGGACGGCGAATTCTTCCGCCTGAACAAAGACGCCTTCGCCGCCTGCCCGAGCGACTCGATCGATTACGCCGTGATGGAGCGGATTGCCGCGGCAGATCCGGCCAGTTGTGCCGTGGTGTCGCTGGATGCCGGCTGGAGCGATGTGGGTTCCTGGTCCAGCCTGTGGGAAGTGTCCGCAAAGACCGACAGCCACAACGTGACGCGCGGCGATGTGTGCGCCATCGACAGCCACAACAACCTCATCTTCGCCGAATCGCGCCTCGTGGCCGCGGTGGGCTGTGAAGACATGGTGATCGTTGAAACGCCGGACGCCGTGATGGTGGCGCCGAAAGCTCGCGCGCAGGACGTGAAAGCCATCGTCGACTGGCTGGCCGAGCAGGGCCGCGAAGAGCGGCTGATGCACCGCAGAGTCTATCGCCCCTGGGGCACCTACGAAGGCGTGGACGCTGGCGAACGCTTCCAGGTGAAGCGCATCGCCGTGAAGCCGGGCGCCTCGCTTTCATTGCAGATGCATCACCACCGGGCCGAACACTGGATAGTGGTGAGGGGCACGGCGAAGGTCACGCGGGGCGACGAAGTGTTCCTGCTGAGCGAGAACCAGAGCTGCTATATCCCGCTCGGTTCCACGCACCGCCTGGAAAACCCGGGCACGATTCCGCTGGAAATCATCGAAGTGCAGTCCGGCGCCTATCTGGGTGAGGACGACATCGTGCGCTTCGAGGACAAGTACCAGCGGGCATGAGGGACGCATGGGCCGGCTACGACCAATTCTGGATACCCTGCTGGCGGCGCAAAGCGACGCCAACACGGAGTTTTCTGACTTGCTGTACCTGTTACAGCACTTGGGATTCGAGCGACGCGTGAAGGGTTCACACCACATGAACGGTAAATACGAAATCATCATTTACTGGAGCGCTGAAGATGCCTCGTTCATTGCCGAGGCCCCGGAGCTTCCAGGGCGTATGGCTGATGG
>JBBQJK010000465.1:0-1557 GCA_038325835.1 Gammaproteobacteria bacterium | reverse complement strand
GGCGCGGGACGCCACGCTGGTCAGCATCGACCTGCCCGGCGCGCCCAATTGCGGCGGGCAGACGGCGACCGAACGGGAGGTCTTTGCCACCTTCGGTCCGCCGTCCCAGAGCATGCACTTCATCCCGGCGGACTCCCATCTGGAATCCACCCGGCTACAGCTGAGGGAGATCCTCGGCGGCCGACAGGTCGACCTGCTGTTCATCGACGGCGACCACAGCTACGCCGGCTGCATGGCGGACTTCGCGATGTACCGTGATTTCGTCGCAACCGACGGCCTGATCGTCTTCCACGACATCTGCTTGTTCCCGGAGGAATGGCCGGATGCGGCGGTGGGCGTCGCCTGGCGGGAAATCAAGGCCCGGTATGGCGGCGAGGAGATCGTCGACCCGGCGGGCGTGTCCACGCGGGAGCTGCTTCCCGGCCAGCACTGGCGCTGGGGGATCGGCATTGTCGAGGCCCACCAACTCCGGGGCGGACAATGACCGCGCAGCAGCTGAACCCGTCGCTGACTGTCGAGGCACATCTGCTCGGCCCCGTCGATGCCGATATCCGGACCAGCCGTTTCGTGCTGCGGGATCATCCGGAAATGGCGGCCTGGCTGCTGACGATCCTGGACTTCATTCTCTGGAAGCGGGGGCACTACACCGAAGAGAAGCGGATTGCCGACCCGCCGGGCGGCGAAACGCTGGCGCGACTGGTCGCCGGGGCCGTGATCCTCGTCGGACAGCGGCCCGACGGTGGCCTGGCCCTGCGCCTCAACCCCGGCTTCGAGGTCGGCCTCTGGCTCAGCGCGCGGAGACCCGGTAAGCCGGCCCTCACCACAACGCTTGCCCTCGCCGAGGACCCCGAACTGGCGCGCTGGCTGCTCGACTGTTTCCTGCGGAGCGACCCGCCCGCGCCGCCGGCACCGGGCCCCCTCGCCGACTCCCTGCGCCGCCACGGCATCCTGGTCAATGAACCGCCGCCACCGGAGGCGAATTTCCCAGACCCCGGACTGCCCACCGACCCGGCAGCGGACCTGTCGACGGCGGCCCGGGTCATTCCCCAGGCGCCCGGCCAAAGCATCCCGGCAGAAGCCCGCCAACTGCTTGGCCGGCACACGCCCCGCCTGCCCGCGGGGTGGGCCATCGCGTGGACCGTGGATGCGGGCACGAACCTGGTGTTTCCCACGTTCACCGATCCCGGAGCAGTGCCGGCAACGGCCGGGGTCCCCGGGTCGCTGGCGCCTGTGCGGGCAGAGGCATGGAGACTACAGCTGGATGCCGCGAAACTGCACCTGGAGCAAAACCGCTATGCCGTGCTCCGGGAAATCGTCCCGGCGGGCCCGCGGGCACGACTCCGCCACTATGTCCGCCAGCTCGTCGAGCGCGGCTACTTTCCCGCGCTCGGTGACGGCCAGGTGGAACTGCGCGCTGCCATCCACAACGAGCCCACGATCGCGTCCCTGCACCTCGGGCTCGCGCGGATCGTCAGCCGCTTCTGCGGCGAGACCGTGCAGGCCTCCTACTGCTACCTGAGCTGCTACGAGGCTGGCGCCGTGCTCCTGCGCCACCGG
>JBBQJK010000464.1:0-1573 GCA_038325835.1 Gammaproteobacteria bacterium | reverse complement strand
GCCTGCCCTGCAGCGGCTTGAAGAGGGCTTGCAGCGCTTTCTCAAGGATGCGGATTTTCAGGCTGAGCTCGGGCGGGAACTGCGGGACTGGGTGGGCCGGCCCACCGCACTCAGTCCGGCGCCGACGCTCAGCAGGCGCTGGGGTGCGACCGTCTATCTCAAGCGGGAAGACCTCGCCCACACGGGGGCCCACAAGATCAACAACGCACTGGGCCAGGCGCTCCTGGCGAAACGCCTCGGGGCCCGGCGGATCATCGCGGAGACGGGCGCCGGCCAGCACGGCGTCGCCACGGCGGCCGCCTGCGCCCGGGTGGGCATCCCCTGCATCGTCTACATGGGTGCCGTGGACGTGCTGCGCCAGGCGCCTAACGTGGAGCGAATGGTGCAGCTCGGCGCGGAAGTCGTGCCCGTCAAGAGTGGCGACCGGACCTTGCGGGCGGCGATCGACGAGGCCTTCCGGGACTGGGTCTCCGATCCGAACGGCAGCTACTACCTGCTGGGCTCCGCGGTGGGTCCGCACCCTTACCCGTTGCTGATCCGCGAGCTCCAGTCCGTCATTGGCCGGGAGGCCCGTGCCCAGTTCATCGAGCGCACCGGCGGGTTACCCGACGCGGTGTTCGCCTGCGTGGGTGGAGGCTCGAATGCCATTGGCCTCTTTCCTCCGCTCGTGGGCGATGCGGCGGTGGAGCTGATCGGTGTGGAAGCGGGCGGCCGGAGTGCAAAGCTGGGAGAGAACGCCGCGACCCTGGCCACGGGCCGCCCCGGCGTCCTCCACGGTACGTACTCCATGCTTCTGCAGGACAAGGAGGGACTCGTGCAGGAAACCCATTCGATCTCCGCCGGACTGGACTACCCGGGGGTTGGCCCGGAGCATGCGCTTCTTCGTGCGCTCGGCCGCGTGACCTACACCAGTGCCACCGACGACGAGGCACTGGACGCCCTGCGGGAGTGCTGCTCAGCCGAGGGCATCCTGCCCGCGATCGAGTCGGCGCACGCCTTTGCGGGCGCCCGGAAGTGGGCCGCGGCACACCCGGGCAAGAAGATCCTGATCGGCCTGTCCGGCCGCGGCGACAAGGACATGCCGACCTTGTCCCAGGTGTTTGGTGGCGCGAAGAAGATCCTTGCGGAGGCTGGCGAATGAGCACTCCCCAGGGGGTGCGGCCTCGCGACAAGATCACCGCGGCCATCCGCAAGACCACGGTTGCCGGCGGCACGGCCCTCGTGCCCTACATCACCGCCGGCTATCCCCGGAAAGACCGCTTCATCGCCACGCTCAAAGCCATTGCCGGGGCTGCTGACGTGGTGGAGGTGGGTGTGCCCTTCAGCGACCCGATGGCCGACGGGGTCACGATTCAGCGGGCCAGCCACACGGCCATTGCGGCTGGCGTGAACCTGCGCTGGATTCTGCGGGAATTAACCGCTGCCGGGCCCTTCGCTGCCCCCATCGTGCTGATGAGCTACCTGAACCCGTTATTGAACCTTGGCTATGATCAACTGGCGGCAGCATCAGTGCCTGCCGGGGTCTGCGGCTTCATCGTCCCGGACCTGCCCATCGAGGAAAGTGCGGAGCTCG
>JBBQJK010000463.1:0-1634 GCA_038325835.1 Gammaproteobacteria bacterium | reverse complement strand
ACGAGGGTGGTTTTGCCCCCAATCTGCCCTCGAATGCGGCAGCCCTCGATACGATTGCAGAGGCAGTCGGGCTGGCAGGCTTCAGTCTCGGCCGGGATGTCCTGCTGGGTCTCGACGTGGCCAGCTCTGAACTGTTCCGCGAGGGGGTTTACCACCTGGAATCGGAAGGGCGGCAGTTCTCTCCGGACCGCTTCACCGACTACCTGGCGGGGCTGGTCAGTCAGTACCCGATCATCTCCATTGAAGATGGGATGGCGGAGGACGACTGGGCCGGCTGGGCGCTGCTCACGGCGGCGCTAGGCACCCGTGTCCAGCTGGTGGGCGATGATCTCTTTGTCACCAACACTTCAATCCTGAGCCGGGGGATAGCTGAGGGGATCGGCAATGCCATTCTCATCAAGCCCAACCAGATCGGTACCCTGACCGAGACCCTGGCGGCGATCGACATGGCGGTGGATGCGGGCTATGCCGCCGTGATCTCCCACCGCTCCGGCGAAACCGAGGATACGACGATTGCTGATATCGCCGTCGGTACGCGGGCGACCCAGATCAAGACCGGTTCTCTTTGCCGGTCTGACCGGATGGCGAAGTACAATCAATTGTTGAGGATTGAAGAGCAGCTGGGATCCGAGGCACAGTACGCTGGCGCTACGGCTTTTCCGGTGAAACTTTCGGCCTAGCGGTGCAGGGCACCCGGGGGGAGGAGGGGCGACATGCGGGGTGAGATTCTCATGATGCGGGCCGGAATTGGCCTGGTGTCAGTCCTGTTGCTATTGCTGCAGATCCGGCTATGGGTCTCGGATGACGGCTACGGAGAGGTGGCGCGTCTTGCCGGCTTGATCACGGGGCAGACCGCCGAGAATGTCCGGCTCAATCAGCGCAATCAGCGCCTGGAAGCCGAGGTCATCGAGCTCCGCAAGGGAGACAGCGCCGTCGAGGAGAGGGCCCGTGCTGACCTCGGACTGATCGGTCCGGACGAGACCTTTTACCTGTTCGGCGCCGCCCGGCCGACGGGCTGAGTCCGAAGTAGCCAGGCCGTGCTCCACATCCAGTTCCACGACGCCGTCGCGGAGATCCGCATGGATCGTCCGCCTGCGAATGCCTTGAATCGGGAACTGGTCGAGAAACTTCTGGCGGCCCTGGAGACGGTGCGCATGGACGGCGCGCGAGCCGTCGTCCTGACCGGGCGTCCGGGAATGTTCAGTGGGGGACTTGACGTACCTGATCTCCTGACCCTGGACCGGCGGCAGGTGGAAGCCTTCTGGGGACTGTTCTTTGCCCTGACCCGCCAGCTGGCCGCCAGCCCCATACCCGTTATCGCCGCGGTCTCGGGCCACGCGCCGGCTGGTGGCGCTGTGCTGGCCCTGCAATGCGACTACCGTATCGGGGTAACGGGCAAGTTCCGGATCGGCCTCAACGAGGTGCAGGTGGGATTGCCCGTGCCGGGCACGATCCTCCTCGCTCTCGAGGAGGTGGTGGGCCCGCGGGTGGCGCGGCGCATGGCGACGCGCGGCCAGATGCTCTCGATGGACGAAGCGCTGGGCGTCGGGCTGCTGGATGAGCTCGTGGAGCCTGAACAGTTGTTGGCCACTGCCCTGGTTCGCGCCAATGAATTGCTGGCCTTGCCGCCGGTG
>JBBQJK010000462.1:0-1638 GCA_038325835.1 Gammaproteobacteria bacterium | reverse complement strand
AGCCGATGTCGGAATATTCGGCCGAGGCGGGGCTGGAGTTCGGGGCGACGGCGCTGATGTTCTCCAACAAGCACTTCGACCCGGTCGCGGGCAGCCGGCTCTATAACGAGCGGCTCGAGGAGTACATCTACGCTGAGGAGGTCGGCGTCGACGGGATCATGCTGAACGAGCCCCACAACGAGCCGTTCTGCATGCAGGCCAAGTGCAACATCTTCGCGGCGATCCTGGCCGGCACGACCAAGCGGGTCAAGATCGTGCTGCTGGGCAACCCGCTGCCGTTGGCCGAGAACCCGGTCCGCCTGGCCGAGGAACTGGCGATGATCGACATGATCAGCAACGGCCGCCTTGTATCGGGCTTCGTGCGCGGCGGTGGGCAGGAGCAGTTGGCAACCGGGGTGAACCCCGCCTTCAACCGCGAACGCTTCGAGGAGGCGCACACGTTGATCGTGCGCGCCTGGACCCAGCCCGGGCCGTTTCGCTTCGAGGGTGCGCACTACCAGCACCGCGTGGTGAACCCCTGGGCGGTACCGTTGCAGAAGCCTTATCCGCGGGTGTGGATTCCCGGCGTGCTGAGCCGCGAGACGCTCATCTGGGCGGCGAAGCAGCGCTATCCCTATATCTGCCTCAACACCTCGGTGGAGGCAACCAAGGCGATCTGGGCGACCTACGATGCGGCGGCGGCCGAGGTTGAGTATACGCCGGGGCCGGAGAATCGCGGCTACCTCATTCGCGTGCACGTTTCCGACAACGCGGAAAAGGCGTTGAAGAACGCCCGTGAGTTCATGTGGATGCAGGGCGAGTTCACCGGCCTGGCGCACCCCGTGTGGTCGTCGCCGTCGGGTTATTTCTCGCCCAGCCAGCGGCGGGGCTTCGTGCAGTTCGCCACCGGGCGGGCGAAATCGCCGCGCGGCAACCCGACCTTCGAGGAACAGCTTGACAGCACCTTGATCCTGGCCGGCACGCCGGACCAGGTGATCCCGAAGCTGAAGCACATCATGAAGGAAACCCGGCCGGGCATCATGGCGTTCTGGGGCAATGACGGGAATGTCAGCCCCGAGGACGCGCGCACCTGCATCCGCCTGCTGGGCCAGGAGGTGATGCCGGCCCTGCGTGAGTACGGCCACGAACTGGGGCTCAACTCGCCGTTCGAGGCCAATGCGCCGGTCAGCCTTGCTTATTCAACCGATCTGCGGCCGGTTGCCGCCGCCGCCGCGGAGTAAGTGTCCATGGTATTTTCGCCCTCGATCCTGCCGCTCGATCCCGCAGTTTTCGCCGATGCGGCGATTTCGGCGGAGACGCACGCCTTCAACGCGCTTTTGGTCAAGCTGATGACGCCGTTGCCCGAGTGGTGGGATGTTGGTGCTGAGGCCACGCGCGAGGCGCGGCGGCAGGGCAAGGGGCCGTTTCCGCTGCCGCCGAAATCGCCGCGGGCGGTGGTTTGGGAGATCGACGGGCCCGGCGGGAAGATCAAGCTGCGGGTGATCGCGCCAGAAAAACCGACCGGGGTGTACCTGCATATCCATGGCGGCGGCTGGGTGATTGGCGAATCGGACCTGCAGGACCCGATGCTGGAACGGATCGTCACCAGCACCGGCATGGCCTGTGTGAGCGTGGAGTACCGGCTGGCCCCGGAGCACC
>JBBQJK010000461.1:0-1664 GCA_038325835.1 Gammaproteobacteria bacterium | reverse complement strand
GAACAAGGCAGCTCGCTCTTTGGATTTTCCGCGGGTGCTCGCCAGGCGCTTAAGCAGGTCCCGGTGTTTCCTGTGATCGGCCTTCAGCGCGTCAAAGATGTCAGCAGCATGTTTCGCCATGGCAGTTCTCCCCGGTTCTCTCAGCAGTTGTTCAGGTAGATCAGAAATGGCCACTGTTAGTAGCCGGCGAAGCAGCGCCACACGCCACAAGGATTTGCGCACCGGCGTCTCGGTGTGGGAAGGCATGCGACGGCCATCGGTGCAAGTGGGCGCCCTGCGGCGCGACCTCCGCACTGACGTGCTGGTGGTCGGTGCCGGCATCTCGGGTGCGCTGATCGCGGAGGCGCTGTCTTCCCGGGGTCTCGAGGTCGTCATCGCGGACCGCCGCGGCCCGGTGCTGGGCTCCACGCCGGCGTCGACAGCCCTCCTCCAGTATGAGCTGGATACCCCGCTGTCCCTTCTGGCGCGGAAGATGGGGCGTGACAAGGCTGAACGCGTGTGGCGCCGCTCCCGGCTGGCGCTGGACGCGCTGCGGGAACGAAGTCGGCATCTCGGTATCGACGCCGCGCAGACCAACCGGGATTCGCTGTACCTGTCCGGCAATGTCCTCGACACGGCGGGCCTGCATCGGGAAGCCGACGCGCGTCACCGGGCGGGTTTCGAATGCACGTATCTCTCGCGCGATGAAGTGAAGGGGCGGTACGGCATCCGCGGCCGTTCGGCGCTGCTCGGCTACGACAACCTGGCGGTAGACCCGCGGCGGCTCGCCACAGGCTTCCTCAATGCAGCCCTTGCCCGTGGTGGGCGGCTGCTGGCGCCGGTCGACGTCACTGGCGTCGAGGCCTCGCGCCAGCGCGTCCTGGCCGCCACGAAGGGAGGCCCTGTGATCACCTGCCGTTCCCTCGTCTTTGCCACCGGTTACGAGATGCCAAAGGCCGTGCCCGCCGCCGGCCACCACATCGCCTCGAGCTACGTCATCGCCACCCGGCCCCAGCAGCGGTCTCTGTGGCCCACGTCCTGTTTCATCTGGGTGGCATCGGATCCTTATCTGTACCTCCGTGTGACGCCGGATCACCGGGTCATTTGCGGCGGGCAGGATGAAGACTTCAGCGACGAAGCCGCCCGGGATGCCCTGCTGCCGGCGAAAACCGCAGCGCTGGAACGCCGGCTGAAGAACCTGTTCCCGGCCGTGGATGCCACCGCGGAATTCGCCTGGTGCGGTTCCTTCGGGGCCTCTGCGGACGGGACGCCCACGATCGACCGGGTGCCTCGACTGCCCAACTGCTACGTGGCCCTGGGCTACGGCGGCAACGGCATCACCTTCTCGATGATGGCCGCCCGGATGCTCACTGGGCTCATCACGGGGCAAGGCGATCCCGACGCCGATCTGGTGTCGTTCCAGTCGAAACGCCAGCGGCACTGAGTCAGCCGCGCCGACTAAGCGTGGTGTTGGCGGCAATGTTCGCCGTCATGATCCGGGCGTCGGCCTTGTCGCCCGCACGGCCTCTGGACCGGGCGAGCGCGGCTTTTTCGGCGGCTTTCAAATCGGCCTCACTAACTTTCGCGTCCTTGGCCTTCGTGCCCGTGCTCCCGGGCACCATGCCATTGGCCATCTTTTTTACAAAGGCCCGGGTGCGCTCGTTGTACTTCCGGGCGGACTCGTA
>JBBQJK010000460.1:0-1689 GCA_038325835.1 Gammaproteobacteria bacterium | reverse complement strand
CGCTGCATGTACCGCATGCCGTAGAGGTCACTCTCCAGCTCCGCCTCGCGGCCGTACTTCGTGCTGACGAGCGCGGCACCCACGCCGGCGCCCTGGACCATCAGATTGCCGGCCGTGGAGCCCACGTCGCTCATGGCGACGCCGATCTGGGCGGCTACCATCCCCACCTGCAGAAGGGTGCCGCGCTCCTGGGCCTTGGCCCCGTGGCGGGCGGCGGCGTGGACGATCTCGTGGCTCAGCACGGCGGCGAGTTCTGCCTCATTGTCGAGCTCGGTGAGGAGCCCGCGGTTGAGCGCGATCTTGCCCCCGGGCAGCGCCCAGGCATTGGGCACGGAGCTGTTGAGCACCGAGAACTCGTAGGGCAGCTGCCGGTCGGATACGGCGGCCAGTTTCTGGCCCACGCTGTTCACATACGCGGTGAGGTCCGGCAGCACCTTGAGGTCCCCGCCCTGGCTCTGGCGGGTGGGCGCGTACTCTTTGGCCCCGATCTGCAGCTCCGAGGTCTCGGAGACGAACTGCACTTCCTTCTTGCCAGTGACGGGATTGGTGCCGCAGGCCGTGAGTGCGAGCACCAGTCCGGTGAGCAGCCCAGTGAGCTTCCAGAGCACCACGGATCGTCGCCGGTTGAGGGTCACATTGCGCACGACCGGAGTTTAGCGCCGGTGCCGGTCAGATCAGTGCGCTACCGCACAGCCGTCACTCGCCAGTCGTCGTGTCCCCCCTTACGGGCTGCTTCACCGGTATGAGCACTTCATTCCGCCGGAACGGCCCCGGCACAAAGGGCGCGTTGTACTGCGCCGCGATGGCCTCGCCGCTGACCGTGAGTCCGCGCTGCACCAGTTCGGCGCGCAGCGCCTGTTCCTTCTTGCGGTTCAGATCCTCGGTCAACCGGCCGGAAAAGCGCAGCGCTGCCACGAGCCGGGCCGGCGTGGCGACGATGCGTACGTTCGGGTCCCGGGGTTCAGGCACCGTCTCCCGGGTGTAGGTCGACGGCATGATGAAAGCTACCCGGTACCCGCCAGCCGGGCTGCCCGCGGGACCGGCCTGCTGGATCACCGGCGTCGTCATGGCGATCTTCTCGCCCGTATCGGCAGTCTGGACCACCGGCGTCGTCATGGCGATCTTCTTCTGCCCCCGGTTGTTGCCGGAGATGTAGCGGAACAGCGGGTCGAAGGCGATGTTGCTGGCGTCATCGAAGTCCGCGTTGGTGATCAGAGTCTCGGCCGCCAGCATGGGCGCGTACTGCCGCAGTTCGAAGTCCCCGTCCTGTTCGACGACGGTGTACTCGGCCTCGTCAGCCGCGGCGGCGGGGCCCACGGCCAAAGACAGACTGGCGAGGAGCGTGAGGGCAAAAGCAGCTATCGGGCGGGACATACGGGGCTCCTTGGGCTAAGAGAGGCTTCGGCGCGCCAGGTTGGCCGGATGCCTGATTATCTGCCCGATTTCGAGAGATTTGGGGCTGGACCCGCGGTGCAAAAAGCAGCCCAATGAGACAGGCCTGGCACCGGGCCGGACTGAGTGCTGGCATAATGCTGGCATGAAGCGGGACTCGGCAACGCTGACCATCCGTAACCTCCCGGCCCGGGTCGTTCGCGGTCTCAAGGCACTGGCCCGGCGTCGAAACCAGTCCATGGAGCAGGAAGTGCGCGATATTCTTGAGGAGTATGTGGCTGAACGGGGCTCGGTCCT
>JBBQJK010000459.1:0-1691 GCA_038325835.1 Gammaproteobacteria bacterium | reverse complement strand
AGTGCGTATACGCGCAAGTCATTGAATGGTGGCCAGGGGTGGAATTGAACCACCGACACGCGGATTTTCAGTCCGCTGCTCTACCAACTGAGCTACCTGGCCGTACTTCGAAGAGGTCGCGCCTGAAGGCGCTCCTGCGGGGCGGCCCCGCCGGGACGGCATTGTAATCCGGGGGGGCCGGATCAGGCCAGCAAGGGCCCGGCGCCGTTCAGACGGCCTTGAAATCGGGGGGCTTGTCCGAACCGCCGCCGAAGAAGAACTTTTCCATCTCGCCTTCCAGGAACTTCCGGGCCTTGGGCTCAATGGGGCTCAGGCGGTTCTCGTTGATCAGCATGGTCTGGTGAGCCAGCCACTGCTGCCAGGCCTGCTTCGACACGTTGTCGTAGATGCGCTTGCCCAAGTCGCCCGGGTACGGCTGGTAGTCCAGGCCATCGGCGGGGATGCGGAGCAGAGCGCAGGTGACGGTGCGGGTCATGTTTTGGTGTCGCGCCTTACGGCGCTCCTAGAGGGAGGACAAGAGTTTGGCGATGGGGGCAGCCAGGCCGACTTGGGCGGGTTCAGTGGTTTTATACCAGAGCCAGCGGTCGCCCTCCATAACCCGGTCCGGGGGCGAGTCCACGCGCAACTCGACCGGCGTCATGTCCAGGTCAAAGTGACTGAAGCCGTGCTGGAGGACGGGGCGCACGAGCTGGCTCCGGGGCGCGGCCCCAAGCGAGGCGGTGCACCAGCCCGCCGCCGACTCGACCGAGGCGGTTTCGGGCAGGCCCCAGAGGCCGCCCCAGATGCCCGCGTTGGGCCGGCGTTCCAGCAACACGGCGCCGTCCCGGCGGACACAGATCAGCACGACCGTCGCCTTGCGCGGCCGGACCTTCGGAGGCTTGCGCGCCGGAAGCTGGGCAGCCACGCCCTCCCGGTGAGCAATGCAGCCCTCCGCCAGGGGACACAGGTGACATGCCGGCTTGCGCCGCGCGCAGAGCGAAGCACCCAGATCCATGATCGCCTGGGTGTAGTTAGCCACGCGCTCCGGCGGGATGCACTGCGCGGCGAGGGCCCACAGCCGCTTCGCCACGGCGGTGTCGCCCGGGTAACCCTCCACCCGGAAAACCCGGGCGAGCACGCGCTTCACGTTGCCATCCAGGATCGGGTGCCGCTGGTGCTCCGCCAGGGACAGGATCGCGCCAGCAGTGGAACGGCCGATGCCCGGCAGCCGGGCCAGCTGGTCGAAGTCCACGGGGATCTCGCCACCGAGTTCGTCCCGCACCACCCGGGCGGCCCGGTGCAAGTGCCGCGCCCGGGCGTAGTAGCCAAGACCGGACCAGCGGTGGAGTACGGCGTCGGGCTCCGCGTTGGCGAGCGCCAGGACGTCGGGAAAGGCGGCAAGGAAGACGTCGTAGTAGCGCAGCACCGTTGCCACCTGCGTCTGCTGCAGCATGATCTCCGAGACCCAGACCCGGTAGCGGCCGGGGTTGCCGGGCGGGTTCTGCTGCCAGGGCAGGTCCTTGCGGCCGTTCTGGTCCCACCAGGTGAGGAGTGCCGGGGCGAGTTGGGGCTGCATTTACAGAGGCACCGGGTTTGGCATATGGGGAATTTGGGGGCCAGGTTGCGGGTTTCAAACCCCGTGGCTCTCCACAGAGTGGTGGTTGAGGAACCCCCACCCGCGCCGCCCGGCGCGGCGGGAGCCCCGCCGAACC
>JBBQJK010000458.1:0-1698 GCA_038325835.1 Gammaproteobacteria bacterium | reverse complement strand
GTCACCCCGCAGGGCCAGTATGCGGCCGAGCAACTGATGGGCCCCGGCGCTCGCCACCTCGCTGGCCGTCCCGCTGGCCAGCACCTCCCGGCACAGGGCCTCGGCCTTGGCCACGTTGCCGGAGCCGAGCAGCCCGGCGGCCCGCTGGATACTTTCCTGGCTCAAGCGCCTGCCGTCCCGCCTGCGGCGCTTATGACAGGCGTCCCAGCCGGTGCCTGGGACCGGGCGCTATACTTCCGCACTGACGTGGCTCCGTGCATCGACAGGGCCCCATACTAATTCAGCAGTCAGCAATGGAGTGGCGCGTGAATGGCGACGAATGAACCCGGTAATGCTGAGAGCGGGAAGGCGACCAGCAAGCAGTGCAACCTCTTGCTGCTGTATGTGAAGGATGTGTCCTTCGAGGCGCCCGCGGTGCCGGGTATCCTGTTTGGGCATGAGCAGCCCACACTGGAGTTCGATGTGTCCACTACCTATACCCTGAGCGCCGACGCCAAGGGGGCGGTCGGCGATGTGTACGCGGTGCACGCCCGAGTGACGGTTAAGGCCAATGCCGGTGACAAGACGCTGTTCCTGGTCGAGGTTGAGCAGGGCGGGCTGTTCGAAGTGCTCGGCTACCCGGAGGAAGAGCGGGATCAGGTGCTGCGGACCAAGGCGCCGGATACGCTCTATCCCTACGCCCGGGAGCTCGTGGGCTCGCTGGTCAGCAGGGCGGGATTCCCCCGACTGCAGCTCACGGCCATCAATTTCGAGAGCCGTTATTCCCAGGCGATGCAGGAACATCACGAGGCCACCCGGGCTGCCGGAAGCGGCGCCTGATCGCCATTCGGCGCCCGGTTTGATCTATGGTAAAAGCGGAGTTGCTTCTGGAGCAGGGCTACCAGCGGCACATCAAGGCCTGCCACGGTTAATTTCTTGAAAATAGTAAATACACGGTCGTCGGCTGACTGATCGGAAGCGTTCGGCGATTATTTCGAGACCGAGGTCAACGTGTTCCGCCGGTTCGTGTCGTCCGGCGACATGGTCCTCGACGTCGGCGCAAGGGTCGGCGGCGCAGGCGCCCTCAGCGTGCGCTTTGACTGTATTGTCGACTGACCGCCTCGATCACTGACGTCCAGTCGCCAAACGCCGCCTGCCGGAACAGCCGCATCGTGGGGTACCAGGGGCTGTCCGTGCGCTCATTCATCCAGCGATAGTCTGCCGCGAACGGCAGCATCACCCACACGGGCTTGCCCATCGCGCCGGCGAGATGGGCCACGGCCGTGTCCACCGTGATGACGAGGTCCAGCTGCTCGATGAGGCTGGCGGTGGCGGCGAGATCGCGCAGGTCGGCCGCGTGGTCCCGGATGCGGCCGTCCGTGGCCAGCCGTTCGCGGTCGCCCGCCCGGTACTCCACCTGCAGTGAGTGGAACTCCGCCTGGAGCGCGAGCAGCGGCAGCAGTTGCCCGAATGGCACGCTCCGCTGGCGCATCGCGCTGGTGTTACCGGCGGATCCCGCCCAGGCGAGGCCGATGCGCGGGCGGGTGTGTGGCCCCAGCTTGTCGCGCCAGGCGGAGCGGGCCGGCTCCGGTGCGGACAGGTACGGTACCGTCGCCGGCACGGTGGCGAGCGTTGTCCCGCAGGCGTGGGGCAGCGACAACAGCGGGCACTGCAGCTCGAAGGGCGGCAGCGTCGCCCCTTCCGTGACGACCCGGGCAT
>JBBQJK010000457.1:0-1709 GCA_038325835.1 Gammaproteobacteria bacterium | reverse complement strand
GTTGCCGACCGGGCACTGGCGCGTTTCGCCAGCCGGCCAGCCTTCAGCAATCTCGGCCGGACTCTAAGCTACAGCGAGTTGGATGTCCTCCACCGACGTTTCGCTACCTGGCTGCAGAGCCTGGCCGGGGTGGGCCCCGGGGACCGGATCGCCATCATGCTGCCCAATCTGCTGCAGTACCCCGTGGCCCTGTTCGGTATCTGGCGGGCCGGCATGGTGGTCGTCAACATCAATCCGCTCTATACGCCTCCCGAGCTCGAACACCAGCTGACAGACAGCGGCGCCAAGGTGCTCATTGTTCTGGCCCAGCGGGCTGGCGTGTTTGCCGAGATCCAGGCCCGGGTTGGCGTCCGCCACGTGCTGGTGACGGGTGTCGGCGACCTGCTCGGCTTCCCCCGCGGCCCACTGGTGAACTTCGCCCTGCGCTACATCAAGCGCAACCCGGCTCCTCGTGTCGACGGCTCGGTGGGCTGGTCTGCCGTGCAGGCCTGCAATCCGGACAACTTCCGGCAGCCTTCCCCCCCGACAGGCGCGGACCTGGCCTGCCTTCAGTACACCGGGGGTACCACCGGCCGATCCCGCGGGGCCATGCTCACCCACGCCAATCTCGTGGCCAATATCCGCCAGATCAATACCTGGTTTGCGGCCCGTTGTGTCCCGGGCCAGGAGATCATGGTCACGCCGCTGCCGCTGTATCACGTGTACGCGCTGATGTGTAACTGCCTGTGCTACGTGGACACTGGCGGCCACAACATCCTGATTACGGATCCCCGGGACCTCAAAGGGTTCATCGCCGAGCTGCGGCGCTGGAGGTTCACTGCAATCACCGGCGTCAACACGTTGTACCAGGCATTAGGGCAGCATCCGGACATCACCACCGTCGATTTTTCCTCACTGAAGCTGGCCTCTGCCGGCGGCATGGCCGTCCTGCCCGCCACCGCGAAGCGCTGGAAGGAGATCACCGGGGTGATGATTCACGAGGGTTATGGCTTGTCCGAGACGTCACCGGTGGTGACGTCCAACCCGATAACCCTGACGGAGTACAACGGCAGCATCGGGCTGCCCCTGTCCAACACCGTGATCTCGCTCCGCAACGACGATCTGACGGAGGTTCCCGCCGGTGAGTCGGGCGAGATCTGTGTCCAGGGGCCACAGGTGATGCTGGGGTACTGGAATGACTCCGTCGCCAGCGCCAGCGCGATGACCAGTGACGGGTTCCTGCGCACCGGGGACATCGGTGTCATGGACGAGCGTGGCTATTTTCGTGTGGTGGATCGCAAGAAGGACATGATCGATGTGTCGGGCCTCAAGGTCTATCCGAATGAGATCGAGAGTGCGATCACCCGCCATCCCGCGGTGCTCGAGGCGGCCTGCATTGGCGTGCATGACGACCGGACCGGGGAGGCGGTGAAGCTGTTTCTCGTCCTCAAGCCCGGCCAGAGCCTGAGCCTGGACGAGACCCGCACCTTCCTCCGGGACTTTCTCGCTCCCTACAAGATTCCCCGGCACGTGGAGTTTCGCGACTCGCTGCCGAAGTCGAATGTGGGCAAGATTCTCCGGCGGGAGCTGCGCTCGTAGGAGCGCTCCTACCCGGCCTTCGGGGCCAGCGCGCGTTCCGCCGCGGACCAGTGGTCTGCGTGGATCCAGGTGGCGGTGAAGCCGTGCTCATCGACAGCGGCGAGGCGGTCGTGCAGAGCACGGCGAGCGTC
>JBBQJK010000456.1:0-1717 GCA_038325835.1 Gammaproteobacteria bacterium | reverse complement strand
CGATGCTGCCGTCGGGCGCGCAAAACTGGGTCCACGTGCTGGCCCTCCTCTGCCTGGGCAATCTGCTCTACTGCGGCCTGGTCGCCATGCGGCAGAAGAACCTGAATCAGTTGATCGGCAATTCCAGCGTGGCCCACATGGGCTTCGCCTTTCTGGGCATCGCCAGCCTGACCCTGGTCGGGGTGACGGGGGCGGTCGTGGTCATGGTCGCCCACGGCTTCCTGGCCGCGCTTTCCTTCGGACTCAGCGGCTGGCTGCAACAGCGGCTGGGCACGCTCGAGATGGATCAGATGGGGGGCCTGCTCAAGAAGCTCCCCTTCGTGGGCACGGCCCTGGTCATGGCCATGTTCGCGGGCTGTGGCCTGCCGGGCTTCGCCAATTTCCCGGGCGAGGCGCTGGTGTTGTTTGGAGCCTGGGGCGGGTTCGCCTCGGTGACCGTGGTGGCCGCCTGGGCCGCGCTGGTCATCGGGGCCGTCTACATGCTCCGCGCCCTGCGCGCGATCCTGCACGGGCCGGTCCCGGCGCGGTGGGCGGAGCTCGCCGACATGCGTTCCCTCTGGCATCGGCTTCCCTTTGCGTTGCTGCTTGGTGCCCTCTTGCTGTTCGGGTGCTGGCCGCGCCTGCTCACCGATCGCATCCAACCGGTGGCCCGGGAAATCGTGCGCCAAGTCAACGCCCCGAAGGCCATCGCCGCGGTTTTCGTCGATGCGGACGAGGAGCGGATCGTCCGGACCACCCGTTAGGCAGACATGAACGATTTCGTCGTCACTGGTCTTGAACTCGCCGTCCTCGTCACCGGTCTCGCGGTGCTGTTGCTCGATCTCTGGGCGCGGCCGGAGCAGCGCCGGTTGCTCGGGTACGGAGCCGTGATTGCCGTCGGGGTCATCTTTCTAGCCAGTTTCGCGGTGATGCCCGACGGCCCCCGGCAGGCGTTTGGCGGGATGTACGTGCTCGACGAGTTCGCCCTGTTTTTCAAACGGTTCTTCCTGCTCGCGGCCCTGTTCGTGTTGGTGATGGCGATCGAATTCTCGGACCGGTTCGATGCCGGGGTCAGCGAGTACTTCGCCCTGACGTTGTTTGCCTTGCTGGGCATGATGGTGGCGGCGTCGGCCAACGACCTGACGTTGCTGTTCGTCTCGCTGGAGTTGATCACCGTGACCTTCTACGTGCTGGTGGGATTCCAGCGCCGACGCCAGGCGTCGCTCGAAGCGGCGGTGAAGTACCTGATTCTCGGCGCGCTGTCTTCGGCCTTTCTCGTGTACGGCATTGCGCTGGTGTATGGCAGTTCGGGGACCATGAGTTTCAGCAAGCTGGCGGGGGTTTCGGCGTCGATCCTGAACAGCAAACTGCTCTGGCTGGGGCTGTTGCTGGTGTTCGTGGGGCTGGGCTTCAAGGTGGCGGCGGTGCCGTTCCAGATGTGGGCGCCGGATGTTTATCAGGGGGCGCCGGCTCCGACGACGGCCTTTCTGGCGGTCGGTTCCAAGGCCGCCGGCGTGGTCCTGCTGCTCCGGTTGCTGCATGGCGCGTGTCCGGGACTGGTCGACCGATGGCAGCCGTTGCTGATGGGGGTCGCGGCCTTGAGCATCCTTTACGGCGTGCTGGGCGCCATCCCGCAGGTGAACCTCAAGCGACTGCTCGGCTACTCGAGCATCGCCAACGCCGGCTACCTGTTGCTGGGCGTGGCGACGCTGTCGCGCGAGGGGGTGACCGCGGTGCT
>JBBQJK010000455.1:0-1717 GCA_038325835.1 Gammaproteobacteria bacterium | reverse complement strand
GTGGCATCCAGGTAGTAGTAGAGCTCCTTGACGTCCTCGCCGTGGTTGCCCTCGCTGTTGGTCAGGCCGTAGAGTCGTTCCTTGAGGATCGGGTCGAAGCCATTCCAGAGCGCCAGCGACAGGCACAGGTTCTGCGCCCGGTCAGACCAGCCGGCAATGCCGTCCTCGCCCCAGCGATAAGCGCGACTGCGGGCGTGGTCGTGGTGGAAATACTCCCAGGCGGTGCCCTGGGGGCTGTAGTCCTCCCGGACCGTTCCCCACTGGCGCTCGGACAGGTAGGGACCCCACTTCTTCCAGCCCTCGCCGGGAGGAAACTCCTGGCTGAGCCGCTCGTCTTCAGCCGTCAGTGGTGCCTTCGTCGATCCGGCGAGCTTCATGTCTGTTCCTCAAGTGCAAACCACGCGCGGAGTATCTCTGCCACGCTCCACGCCTGCGCACAGCACCCTCGGGGCCGGTGCGGGGCGTCACCGTCAAAAATTTCACTGACACTGCCGACGCAGGCTTCGGCCAGGTGGCTGCCGATGCCGGCGAGCAGCGCCTGGGCCTCGTCGCGGCGGCCGTGCACGCGATAGTGGGCCAGGACGAAGGGCCCCAGCAGCCAGGACCATACCGTCCCCTGGTGGTAGGCCCCGTCCCGCTCGACCGGGCCGCCGCCATAGGTACCGACGTAACCGGGCTGCCCCGCCGCCAGGCTCCGGAGGCCCATGGGCGTCAGCAGCTCGCGCTGGCAGGTCACCACGACCGCCGCGGCCATTGCCGGCTCGAGCAGGTCCGGCGACACGGACACGGCGAAGATCTGGTTGGGCCGCAGGCTCGGGTCGTTACCGTCCGGGCCATCCACCACGTCGTAGAGATAGCCGCCCTCGGCAAACCAGAAGCGCTGGCGGAAGGACTCCCGCACCCGGGCCGCGAGCGCCGCATAACGCCGCGCCAGAGCCGCATCCTCAACCCGCTCGCCGAGCCTCGTCATGACGGTCAGGGCGTGATACCAGAGGGCATTGATTTCCACCGGCTTGCCGATGCGGGGGGTCACCACCCGGTCGCCAACCTTCGCGTCCATCCAGGTGAGCTGCACGCCGGGTTCGCCCGCGCGCAGCAGGCCGTCTGCCGGGTCCACGCCAATGCCGTGCCGGGTGCCCCGCAGGTGCCAGGCGATGCTGTCG
The DNA here is from genome assembly GCA_038325835.1 of Gammaproteobacteria bacterium. Taxonomy (GTDB): domain Bacteria; phylum Pseudomonadota; class Gammaproteobacteria; order Steroidobacterales; genus SHZI01. Next base: position 554 of record JBBQJK010000455.1, on the reverse strand, counting down.
ATCAGCCGGGGCCACAGCTCCCGCAGGAGATCCGCATCCCCCGTCGCCAGCAGATAGGCCTCCAGGGCGTGGAAGTACCAGAGTGTGGCATCGACGGTGTTGTATTCCGGTGCCACCCCCCCCTCGGGAAACCGGTTGGGCAGCAGGCCCTCCCTGAGGTGCCCGGCGAACGTCCGCAGAATGCGGGCGGCGACTTCCGGGCGGCCGGTCGGCAGGGTCAGGCCCGGCAGCGCGATCATCGTGTCCCGGCCCCAGTCCCCAAACCAGGGATAGCCCGCGATAACCGTGGCGCCCTGGCCACCCCCGCCGCTCCCGCTGCCCCGCGCCACGATGAACTGGTCGGCAGCGAGCGCCAGCTGGCGCACCCAGCCCGGCGCCCGGACCACAGGCAGGAGCAGGGCCGCACGCCGCCGCTGATCGGCGCTCAACGCGGCGTGAGGAAGTGCCACGGCGTCAGGTTCCGCCGTCAGGATCAGGGTCGCAGTGCCGCCGGGCGCCAGCTCCACGAGACCCTCAGCCGGCCGAAACAGGTCCTCCACGCTGTCCAGGCCCCG
>JBBQJK010000454.1:0-1728 GCA_038325835.1 Gammaproteobacteria bacterium | reverse complement strand
GTCGAGGCGCACGGCGGTGAGCTTCTTGCCCCACACGCAGCCCGTGTCGATGCCGAGCAGATTGTCCTCCTGCAACAGGCCCAGCGAGGCCCAGTGGCCGAAGACCACGCGGACCATGGCGGTCTGCCGGCCCGGGATCGCGAACCAGGGATGCAGGCCCTCCGGCTGGGAGCCCGGTGGCCCGTTCTCCGTAAGGTCGAGGGTGCCGTCTGCCGTGCAATACCGCAGGCGGGTCAGGCTGTTCGTGATGAAGCGCAGACGGTCCTGTCCGGCCAGCGCGGCTGACCAGCGGTCCGGCCTTTCGCCGTAGAGATCCCTGATGTACTCGGCACAGTGTTTACCGCGCAGTGCCTGCTCTACTTCCCGGGCCAGCTTGATCGTGAGCAGAGGGTCCCACTGGGGCGGGACGCCCGCATGGACCATCAGCGTATTCAGTTCCGGGCGGTAGTAGGCCAGCGGCCGCTGGCGCAACCAGTCCACCAGTTGCGGGCCATCCGGCGCGTCCAGCACATCTCTCAGTTCCCCGGCTTTCGCCCGGGAGCGATTGCCGAAGGCGAGGGCGATCAGGTGGAGATCGTGATTACCGAGAACCACGGTGGCCAGCTTGCCCAGGTTCCGGACGAGCCGCAGTGTATCCAGTGAGCGGGGACCGCGATTGACAAGGTCACCGACGAACCAGAGCTCGTCCCGGTCCGGATCGACCCGCAGGCGAGCGAGGAGTCGTTCCAGCTCGTCGCAGCACCCCTGGACATCACCGATGGCATATATCGCCATGCCCTGGGCCTACCTCAAGGGGCTTAGTGCAGAACGCCGGGCACCGCCAGCCGGAAGCACGGAATATCCGCCCGGAACTGAGCACCGTCGTCTGTGCGCATGCCGTAGCTGCCCTCCATCGTGCCGACCGGCGTCTCGATCACGGCGCCACTGGAGTAGCGATGCTCCTGGCCGGGCAGGATGTGCGGCTGCTCTCCAACGACACCTTCACCCTGGACTTCCTGCACCTTGCCATTGGCATCGGTAATGAGCCAGTGACGATTCACAAGACGCGCAGGCGAGGCTCCGGTGTTGCGAATCGTAATTGTGTAGGCAAACACGTAGCGTTCGCCGGCCGGTTCGGACTGGTCCGGAAGGTAGAGGGTTTCGGCCGTTATCTGCATGCTGGGACCGGGAGCTGGAGTGTTCATTCTGGGGAGTCATTCTGGGAGAGGCATTGCACCGTTGGCAAGCGCTGGTTTCACAGTCGCGAGCCGGAGCCAGGCTTCCGGCGGCAGCGCCTCCGGGCGGGCGCCGTCATCCTGTCCCGCCGACCGGATCTCCTCCGGCGTCAGCAGGCCGCGCAGGCCGTTGCTCAACCGCTTGCGGCGCATGGTAAAAGCCTGGGCAACCAGCCGGTCGGCGGTCGCCAGAGTCCCGGCATCAGCCAGCGGCGTTGCGTGGGGCTTGAGCCTCAGGAATACCGAGTCCACCTGGGGTGGTGGCAGGAAGCTGCCGGGCTGAATGCTGAACAGGCGCGTCACCCGGCAGCGCAGTGCGATGCTGATCGTCAGCCGGCCGTAGATCTTGCTGCCATGCGCGGCCAGCATCCGCTCGCCCACCTCCTTCTGCAGCATCACGTGGAAGTCGGTAAACAGGTCGCCCTGCTCGAGCAGGTGAAAGAGCAGCGGCGTGGAAATGTTGTAGGGCAGGTTGGCAGCGAGGCGTAGGTGCTCACCGGCCGCTGCCAGTTGC
>JBBQJK010000453.1:0-1737 GCA_038325835.1 Gammaproteobacteria bacterium | reverse complement strand
GAGCGCAGCAGCCACGACATACAGGAATGCCGCGAGCCAGCCCAGTTTGCCCCAGGCCCAGCCGTACTCCGCGAGGGCCTTGAGGCCCCACAGATAGACTATGAGGGCTGGCGCCATCCCGAAAGCGACCATGTCGGCGAGGCTGTCGTAGTTCTTGCCGAACTCGGACTCGGTGTGGGTTATCCGGGCGAGGCGCCCGTCCATGCCATCCAGCAATGCGGCAACGAAGACGGCGATGCAGGCGGGGGTGTAGTGCCCGTCAATGGAGGCGACTATCCCGTAGAACCCGGCAAACACCGTCCCGGTCGTCAGCAGGTTCGGCAGCAGGTATATCGCCCGCCGCCGAGGGGCTGGCACTTTGTCGCTGGGCTCGCCCATCATTCTTTCCACGCTGGCGCGAAGTTCGAAGCCTTCGCAAGACATAGTGCCACGGTGAAACACCCATATACAGCGGGGCAGCGCGGGGACAGGACCAGTCCTGCGGGCTAGAATGGCGCCCGCGCTCACCCCTGCCCTGTCAGAGACCCCTTCGTCATGCGGCTGACCCAGCTACCCCTCACAACCCTGAAAGAAACGCCGTCAGATGCCGAGATCATCAGTCACCAGTTGATGCTCCGGGCCGGACTGGTGCGGCGCCTCTCGTCGGGGCTATTCACCTGGATGCCGCTCGGGCTCCGTGTCCTGCGCAAGGTCGAGCGCATCGTGCGGGAAGAAATGAACCGCGCGGGAGCCCTGGAGATCCTGATGCCGGCGGTTCAACCCGCTGAACTCTGGCGGGAAACCGGGCGGTGGGATATCTACGGCGATTTGCTCCTGCGCATCCGTGACAGGCATGAGCGCGACTACTGCTTCGCGCCAACCGCCGAAGAGGTTGTGACGGAGATTGCACGGCGGGAGCTGCGGAGCTATCGCCAGCTGCCGGTCAACTACTACCAGATCAATACCAAGTTTCGCGACGAGATCCGGCCACGCTTCGGAGTCATGCGCGCCCGCGAGTTTGTCATGAAGGACGCGTACTCGTTCCACCTGGACCAGGGCTCGCTGGAAGCCACCTACGACACCATGGCTGATGCCTACGCACGGATCTTTACGCGCCTTGGACTCCGCTTTCGCAAGGTGGAGGCCGACGGTGGTGAAATCGGGGGGTCCCGGTCCCAGGAGTTTCACGTGCTCGCGGACTCGGGCGAGGATCGTATTGCATGGTGTGAAGGTGACAGCTATGCGGCCAACGTGGAAATGGCGCCCGCTGCGCCTCCGGGCACGCCGAGACCTGCTGCCACACAGTCCCTCACCCGCATCGCCACACCGGGAGTCCGATCCATTGATGAGGTTGCGGCCTTCCTGAAGGTCAGTGCCACCCAGTGCCTGAAGACCCTGGTCGTGGAAGGCATTGATGGAGGTCTCGTTGCCCTGCTGTTGCGTGGGGATCACGAACTGAATCCGATCAAGGCCGAGCGTGTGCCGGGTGTGGCGCGACCGCTCAAGCTGGCCACGCCGGAGCGGATCCTGGCCGTCACCGGCGCACCCGTTGGCTCCCTCGGGCCAGTGAGCCTGAAGCTGGCCCAGGTTGCCGATCACAGCGCGTTCCACCTGGCAGATTTCGTGTGCGGCGCGAACGCCGCCGATGCGCACCTGACTGGCGTCAACTGTGAGCGCGACTTGCCGGTACCCACCGCCTTCGATCTGCGCACGGTCGAGACTGGCGACCCGAGCCCGGGTGGCGGCGGCCCGCTGACG
>JBBQJK010000452.1:0-1746 GCA_038325835.1 Gammaproteobacteria bacterium | reverse complement strand
CGTGGTGGAAGAGGGGCCTTGCTTGCGCCGCAACCGTGAGGCTTGCTGCTGCGATGCGGATGGGGATTCTCGGTCTGGTTGTCGCGTCGATACTGGGCCTCGCCCTGCCCGGACGCGCGGCCGCCCAGTCGCCGTGCGCGGTCCAGAAAGACCCGTGGGCCGGCCCGGCCTTTGCCAATGCGATCTCTGAGTATTCGCTGGAATGGGCACCGTTCGGAGCCTCCGAATGGGGCTGGGTCACCTATGTCCCGCTGCTTCAGAAAGAGATCGGTACGGACTGCGCCCCGAACACGCCGGACTTCGCTGCGGCCCTCGCAACCTTCCAGGCGCGCCATGAGCTGGCCGCGACCGGCCTCTTCGACCAGGCGACATTCGAGGTACTGAAGGGACTGCTGCAGGAGCGGCGGCCCTTTGTCATGGCCCGGGTGCGGGACGAATGCCCCGACCCGCCCCCGCTTCGGGACCTGGGCTACCTTGAAGCGCCGGAGGAACACGCCGACCGCCTGACCCGCCTGCTGCGCCGCGATGTGCTGGAGGCCTATCGCCGGATGGTTGCGGCCGCCCGCGCAGAGGTTCCCGAGGTCAATGCGGATCCTGAGCTGCTGCAGATCTTCTCCGGCTTTCGTGACCCCGAGGCCGACGCGGCCCGCTGCGCCGCCGAACGCAACTGCGACGGCCTGCGGCGCGCTGTCTGTTCGCCGCATCGGACCGGCACAGCGGTAGACCTTTACGTCGGGCAGTTGCTGGGCATGGGGGTCGATTCCACCCATCCGGCCAGCCGTCAGCACATGGCCGGGGGGCCAACCTATCGCTGGCTGGTTCGCAATGCAGGGCGCTTCGGCTTCGTGCCCTATCTGTACGAGCCCTGGCACTGGGAGTGGATCGGGGTGTCGGCGGGCTCCGGCGCGCCTTGATCCGGGGCCTGACTCACGGTGAACGCCGGCTGATCGGTCGCGAGTTCGGACGGGCCCTGCGGCTGGATGACGTGTTGCTGGCGGCAGGGCCCTGGCCGCTCGACCGGGCCTTCGTGCCCGGGCGCTGGTTTGGCCGGGACTGGGTGGTCTGGCCGCGGACAGGGCTGCCCGTGGATTTCAGCGTGGCACCGGTGTCGCTCCAGGCCGTGCTGATCCACGAGATGGTCCACGTCTGGCAGGCGCGCGGGGGGATCAACCTGCTGACCGGAAAGCTGAAGGCGGGGGACGGACCAGAGGCCTACCGCTATCCGGCGACGCGCTGTGACTGGACCGGTCTGAATATCGAACAGCAGGCGATGGCGGTTGAACACCGGTTCCGGGCGTCACGCGGACAGAGTGTCCCCGACGATGCGGGCCACTATGCGGGGCTATGCCCGATCAGATCGTCGATTTCCAACTGAGGGCCTTGCCAAAAACGCACCTGCCCCTATTTCGTCACCAGTGCAGTTACAGAACTGCATGACACGGAACAGGAGCGTTTCATGACCAAGGTGCTGGTTCTCTATCACTCGACCTACGGCCATATCGAACAGATGGCAGAAGCCGTCGCCGACGGCGCACAATCGGTCGAGGGCGTTGAGGTTGACATCAAGCGGGTCCAGGAAACCGTGCCCGAGGAGCTGGCCATCCAGTCGCACTACAAGCTGGACCAGAGGGCCCCGATCGCCACCCCGGGCGACCTCGAGCATTACGATGCGATCATCGTGGGGGCGGGCACCCGGTTCGGCACGGCGGCGAGCCAGATGCGCAACTTCTGGGACCAGACCGGCGG
>JBBQJK010000451.1:0-1778 GCA_038325835.1 Gammaproteobacteria bacterium | reverse complement strand
CAGAACACGACACCGAAGATCCGGTTGTTGGCCTGAACATAGATGGCACGCTCTACAGCCCTGTTCCTGTCTGCCGGCATGTCCGGGGGCAATCGCTCCAGCAAGACCTCGGCGACGTTCCGCTGGGTCAGCGCATCCCCGGACTGGAGCGCGTCACCGTAGTCCTCCACCTCGTCGTCCAGATCCCGGGGGCCGAGGGAAAACAAGAGCACCAGCACGGCAAACACGAAGTAGGGAATCTGCAGCAGTTCACCCTGGAGCACAGCGGACAAGATCGCGACGGGTGCTACGAGCACCGCGGTCATCAGGCCCGTGAGTGCCAGCGCCACCCAGCGGGACCCGGTCCTGGCTGCAGCAGTCTGCTGGCGGCGCAGGTGGACATCGAACAGAGAATCCAGCCAGCGGAATTCGCGCAGGTGAAACAGGTGCGTGAGAACCCGCTCAAGAGCCAGGCCGAGCAGCAGGGCAAGAAAATTCATGTCACTAGTCTACCGGCGCCGGGCTGTCCGGGGCGCGAGTCGCTGGCGTAAGTGTGGCCAGTCGAACGCCGGTCCCGGATCGGTCTTGCGTCCGGGCGCGACATCGCTGTGACCGACGAGCGGCGCCGCGGCCAGGGTCGGCAGACTCCGTCGGAGCACACGAATCACAGTGGCCAGGCGCCCGTACTGGGCCTGCGTATAGGGTGTGTTGTCAGTCCCCTCCAGTTCGATCCCTACCGAATAGTCGTTGCACCGCTCCCGGCCGCGGAAGCTGGACTTACCCGCGTGCCAGGCTCGGCGGTGCAGTGGCACGTACTGAACGACCTCGCCGTTCCGGCGAATCAGCAGGTGGCTGGACACTTTGATCCCCGCGAGGTCACGAAAGTAGAGGTGACCGGCCGGATCCAGTGTGTTGGTAAACAGTTCGTCAATGTGCGGGCCGCCAAACTGGCCGGGCGGCAGGGATATCCCATGGACGACGATCAGGGAAGGCAGAACTCCCGCGGGCCTGTCATCGCAGTTGGGTGAGCGGACCTGCCGCGCACCCTGCAGCCACGCCTCGCCAGCCTTGAGGCCGAGGCGCGGGCGCCGCTTCGTGGTCCGTGCCCGTATCGGTAGTATTCGCCCCATGCAACGCCCCCGAATCTACACCCCGGCTCCCCTGCGCACCGGGACCACCCACGCGCTCTCCGAGTCGGCTGCGGTTCACGTCACGCGGGTACTGCGGCTGGCTGCGGGCGATCCTATCACCCTGTTCGACGGCTCCGGCATGGACTACGACGTGATTCTCAAGATTGTCGCCCGCAGCGGCGTGTCGGTGGAGGTGGGCACGGGCCGGAACGTGGCTCGGGAATCACCGCTGGACGTCACCCTGCTGCAGGGCCTGAGCCGGGGTCCACGCATGGATACCGTCATGCAGAAGGCCACTGAGCTTGGGGTACGGATAATCCAGCCGGTGCTGGCCGAGAGGAGCGTCGTGCGGCTCGACGCCCTGCGCAGCCAGACGCGCCTCGAACACTGGCAGCGCATTGTCATCAGTGCCTGCGAGCAGTGCGGGCGCTCCATCGTCCCCGAGATCAGGCCCGCGAAAATGCTGGATGAGGCACTGGCAGGGGTTGGTCCGGATACCGTGGGTTTGACCCTCGACCCCGCGGGCACTGCCCCACTGGCCCAGCTGCTGGGCACGGCTACCCGGGTCGCCCTCGCCGTCGGCCCGGAAGGCGGCTTTACCGAAGCCGAAATCCGGACCCTCACTCTGGCAGGCTTTCGCGGCCTGCGGCTCGGGCCACGCATCCTGCG
>JBBQJK010000450.1:0-1778 GCA_038325835.1 Gammaproteobacteria bacterium | reverse complement strand
GAGAAGTGCTCGTGATAGATGGTGTCGAACTGATTGTGCTCGACCAGCCGCAGGAGATGGGGAAACTCAAAGGTTCCGACACCATCGGGCTTGAGGAGGGCTGCGATGCCCGCGACAAAATCATTCAGATCCGGTACATGGGCGAGCACATTATTGCCCGCCACCACGTCAGCGCGCCCCGCTTCAGCGGCCACGCGCCGCGCCAGGGCCAAACCGAAGAACTCCTGCCGGGTTGGTATACCTCTGGCAAGCGCGGCGGCCGCTGTACTGGCTGTCGGCTCGATGCCAAGGCAAGGAATACCCTCGCGCTGCACGTGCTGCAGCAGATAGCCGTCGTTGCTGGCCAGCTCCACCACGAACGACGCGGCTGTCAGCCCAAAGTCAGTGACCATGTGCTCGACATAGGTGCGGGCATGCTCGACCCAAGAGTCAGAGAAGCTCGAAAAGTAAGGGTAGTCACGACTGAATATCTGGTCGGGAGTGACGTACTCCTGCAACTGCACGAGCCAGCACTGGTTACAGACATAGACGTGCAGAGGGTAGAACACCTCCCCCTTGTCGAGTTCGTCAGGGCCGATCTGCGTCTGGCAGAGCGGTGACATGCCAAGATCCACGAAGGTATGCGCGAGTCCGGCCCCGCAGAAGCGGCAGAGCGGCTGGCGGGGGCCAGTGGCTTGATTTACAGGGCCGCCGGGAGGAAGGTCGGGCATAATTTTCTCGTTGAGACGTGCTTAACGGGCCAAGGCGTGTAACGCTGGAATATACTAGCTTTCAATAGCGGGAACTTCCGTAGACGCCGTCACTATTGATGAGGGCACCCTGTCGATCCCCCTTCCATCCACACCATGAAATCTTGATGAACCCCATGAAAGTTCTAGTCACCGGCACGCACGGCTACATCGGCTCCCTACTGGGACCGCTGCTGGTCCGCGAGGGGCTTGACGTCACTGGCCTTGACTCGGGCTTCTACCAGGATGGCTGGCTCTATACCGTTCCTGCCGAACGTCCGATTGCTCCAGTCACCTGGTACCGGGATCTGCGCACGATTACAGCGACGGATCTCAAAGGCTTTGACGCGCTCGTCCATCTGGCCGAGCTGTCGAACGATCCGCTGGGCGAGGCCAATCCTGAGGTGACCTACGAGATTAACCATCGGGGTTCCGTCGCGCTGGCGACAGCAGCGAGGGAGGCTGGGCTCAGCCGGTTTGTTTACGCCTCGTCCTGCAGCGTCTACGGAGTCGGTGACGGCGGCTTCATGACGGAGCAGTCGCCTGTCAATCCGCAAACAGCCTACGCGCACTGCAAGGTGCGGGTTGAAAGAGACGTTGGAGCGCTGGCCAGGCCAGGTTTCTCCCCCACCTTCCTGCGTAACGCCACGGCTTTTGGAGCCTCACCGCGGATGCGCTTCGATATCGTCCTGAATAACCTGTCTGGACTGGCCTGGACGACACGGCGTATTGCCATGACCAGCGATGGCACCCCCTGGCGGCCGCTGGTTCACGCTCTGGACATTTCCCAGGCGGTTCTGCGCGTCCTTCAGGCGCCGACCGAAGCCATCCATAACCAGATATTCAACGTGGGAGATGATGCCCAGAACTACAGGGTGCGGGAAATCGCCGAGATCGTCGCCGACGTGTTTCCATCCTGTACGCTGGAAGTCGGCAAGGAATCGACGGACAACCGCAGCTACCGGGTGTCCTTCGCCAAACTCCACCGCCACCTGCCCGCATTCAAATGCCAGTTCAATGCCCGGCAGGGTGCGGTCCAGTTGCGCGCCA
>JBBQJK010000449.1:0-1802 GCA_038325835.1 Gammaproteobacteria bacterium | reverse complement strand
AAATCCACGCTGCTCAACCTGATCGCGGGCCTGGATACGCCGGACGGTGGTACGGTCCGGATCGGCGGCGTGGACCTCATGGCGCTGGACGACGATGGCCGCACGCGCCTGCGCAGGGCCCAGGTGGGTTTCGTCTTCCAGTCTTTTCACATCCTCCCGCACCTGACAGTGGCCCAGAATGTGGAGCTGCCCCTGGTACTCCTCGGCGTCACGGTGACGGAGCGGCAGAACCGTACGGCAGAAATGCTCAATGCCGTCGGTCTCGGCGAGCGCTACGGAAGTCCGCCCCGGGAATTGTCCGGTGGCGAGCTGCAGCGGGTGGCAGTGGCGAGAGCGCTCGTCCACCGGCCCGCACTGGTACTGGCGGATGAACCCACGGGCAACCTGGACCCGGACACCGCCGCTACCGTCCTTGCTCTACTGGGTGACCAGGTGCGCGCTGCGGGCGCCGCCGGCGTGCTGGTGACCCACTCGGCCATTGCCGCAGCACGGGCCGACCGGGTGCTGACGCTTGATCACGGCCGGCTGCGGCCTGGGCCGCGGGCAGGCTAGCCATGCTCTGGCTCTGGTGGCATTTCAGTGCCGGCCATGCCCGGAGCCACCGCCTCCGCACCGGTGTGCAGGTGCTGGCCATTGCGGTGGGCGTTGCGCTGGGCTACGCGGTTAGCCTCATTAACACCGCAGCCCTGGCAGAATTCAGTGCCGCCCTTCGCGAGGTGAATGGGGAGGCCGACGCGGCCATCGAAGGTCCTCGGAGCGGTTTCGACGAGCAGCTGTTTGCCCGGGTGGCGGCTCATCCCGGCGTGCAACTGGCGAGTCCTGTGCTGGCGACTGACGTGCTCGTCATGGGCAGTGACGCCCGGCTGCCGATCCTCGGTGTAGACGCGCTGCGCGCCGGCTGGGTCTCGCCCAAGCTGCTGCCCGACTACTCGTTCGGACAGGCGCGCGCGGACGACGCAGAACCCACGTCCCGCTTCGCACTGTTTGCCGACGGCATTTTCCTTTCCCCCGCCGCGCTGGAGCGCTTCGGGCTGGAGCCTGGCGGCGAACTGCGCCTGCAGTCCGGCGACGAGCAGCTGACACTGATCGTCCGCGGCAGCCTGCCAGCCACCGCGCGCGGCCGGCTGCTCGGCGTGATGGATCTCGGCTTTGCCCAATGGCGCCTCGGGAGGCTTGGCCTGCTGACGCGCATCGATCTGCGGCTGCAGCCCGGCGTGACCGTGGAGTCGTTGCGGTCAACCTTGGCGCTGCCTCCCGGCATCACGGTCGCCGGGCCGGACGCTGCTGAGTCCCGCCTTGCCACCCTCTCCCGGGCCTACCGGGTCAACCTCAACGTGCTGGCACTGGTGGCGCTGTTCACCGGCAGCTTCCTGGTGTTTTCGCTGCAGGTTCAGGCGACGCTGGCCCGCCGGCCACAGCTGTCCTACCTGCGGGCTGCAGGCGTGACCGCCGGGGAGCTGCAGTGGCTGCTGGTGGCTGAAGCGGCGACCATCGGTGTGTTTGGCAGCGCGCTCGGGCTGGTGCTCGGGATCGGCATTGCGCAGGCCGTCCTCGGCGCCCTCGGCGGCGACCTGGGTAGCGGCGGCTTCGGCGGCTTCAGGCCACTACTGGTGCTGCCACCGGCCATGACCGCTGGCTACGCGGCACTGGGCGTCGGCGCTGCCATCGCGGGTGGCCTGGTCCCCGCCCGGGAAGCGGCCCGCGCGGCGATCGCGCCGGCACTCCGGTCGGGTGCAGAGGAGGACGCCCTGGAGCCTCTCGGCCGCCTCGCCCCCGGATTGTTGCTGATCGCCGTGGCCACA
>JBBQJK010000448.1:0-1830 GCA_038325835.1 Gammaproteobacteria bacterium | reverse complement strand
CCCACGACTTCGCCAACTGGGGTTGCGCGGTAATTGGCGGCTTCGTCTACGACGGCTGCGCGATGCCAGGCCTGGTCGGGACCTACTTTTTTGCCGACTACTGCACCAACCGCGTTTGGACCCTCGACGCGGACCAGGCCGGTCCTCCGACGGTCACCGAGCGCAGCATTGAACTGTTCGGCGCCACGCCGGCTAGCAACATCACCTCCTTTGGGCGCGATGGATTCGGCGAGCTCTACATCACGACCTTGGCCGGCCTGGTCTACCGCATCGAACCGGCCAGCGGGGTCGCCCAGCCCTGTCCGCCCCTGGTCGGGTTCACCCAGGCGATCTCGATCGCGGACGGTGGCCAGCAAACGCTCTTGATCGAGGCCGGTATCGCTCACGCGGGCGAGGTCTATTTGCTGCTCGGCAGCGCCAGTGGAACCAACCCCGGCATCGGCCTAGGCGCCGATCTGCTGCCGCTCAACTTCGACGCCTACTTCGACTGGACGCTCAGCTCCGCCAATCAGACCCTGGTCAAGGATGCCCTGGGGATCCTCGATCCAGCTGGCCGCGCCCAGGCGCGCGTCGAACTGCCGGGAGGCCTGCTGCCGCCCAGCGCCGCGGGCCTCGAGCTCAGCCATGCCTATGTGACCATCGGAAGCGCGCCAGGGCTCGCGAGCATCGTCACGCTGATCAGCAACCCGGTGCCCCTGGGCCTCAACTGACGTCGTTGGAATCGATTTGGCCTCTCCCTGGAGCTCCGGCGGTGAAGATTAGGCGCGCGGCGACGCTCCACGCCGATCCCGCCAGAAGGCTGCCCCGCATCCGCAGACCCTGACGGCTGGCCCGATTTGCAGCAGCTTTCGGCTCCTGGCGCCCCCTGACCGGTGCAGCTAGGCCGGTTTCCGCTGCCTGGCACGGTGAAATTGAATTGGTCCGAGACGGGCAGCCGGCGTTCTGGGTCCCGTTTCCTGTCGACTCTGGCAGCCCGCCGGCGCCGGCCCATTCCAGCCCCTCCGGTTGCCCCCTTTGAAGACCCCAGTGAAGACCTCAGTCAAGACCTGGATCCCGCTCGCACTGCTGCCCGTCCTGCTCTGCCAGCCCTGCTCGGCCCTTTCCGCCCAGACCACGACGCGTGTGAGCGTGACCGCGGCCGGGGCGCAGGTGACGGGCATCTCGGAGGCGCCGGATCTGTCCCATTCGGGCCGCTTCGTGGGCTTCTACAGCCGGGCGAAAGGCCTGGTGCCCGCCGATCAGAACAACCGGGACGACGTGTTCCTGGTGGACCGCCACGGCGGCACCATCGAGCAGATCAGCGTGGACTCGGCCGGCGTGCCGGGCAATCAGAACTCGGATTTCCCCTCGGTCTCCGCCGACGGGCGCATGGTGGCCTTCCGCAGTTTCTCGAGCAACCTCGCGCCGGCCGACATCGACCAGCTGACCGATGTCTACGTCCGTGACCGACTCACCGGCGTCACCACGCTGGTGAGCTCCACCTCCGCTGGCGCGCACCCGGGCTTTGGCTCGTCCCAGTACCCCAGGATCTCCGCCTCGGGCCAGCGCGTGGTTTTCCAGACCAACGCTTCCCTTGTTCCCGAAGACAACGGCGCCTTCGAGGACATTTACATGAAGGACCTGATCTCGGGCGTCACCACGCGAGTCAGCCTTTCCCAAAACGGCCTGGCCACGGGCACGCACTCGAACCTGCCGTCCATTTCAGGGGACGGCACACGCGTCACGTACGAGTCCGCCTACGACCAGATCGCGACCCCGGACACCAACAGCGTGGTGGACGTGTTCTTGTGCAGCTTGAGCCCGAACTTCTTCAACTTGCTGGTGAGCGTG
>JBBQJK010000447.1:0-1839 GCA_038325835.1 Gammaproteobacteria bacterium | reverse complement strand
CTGGCCATGGGCCGCAGGGCAAAGCGGGGGTCCTTGCGCAGTTGCTCCAGGAGCAGACGGCCGGTTCGTCCGGTCGCACCCGCCACGAGGACCACAGCGGGGCCACTGGCCTGGGGCTTCGTCAGTTCGCCGGTCAGCGTGTGCTGGGAGGGCACCGGTTGCGCCAGGGCGATTTGTCCCACCGCGCACAATCCCGCCAGAGTGGTTATGCGAAGTCTCTGTTTCCAACCCGTCATTGGCGCGGCACCCTTTCCCCGGTGAGACGGCCCAGCATACGGGCAAACCGCAGTGGGTCGTAGGCCGTGTCGTCGTCCAGTGCCGCGAAGAGCGCAGCGATATCTGCCGCCTGCCGTGGGCTGGTGCGGGTGTCCCCGAGGAGTACCACCGCCGCCATCGCCGCCTGCTCCGCCGTGGCGTAGTCGGCATACGCCCCGTTACCCGAGGCCTTGAGGAGCGCCGCCAGGATGGCCTGCCGGTCTGCAGCCCGCACGGGGGTCTCTGCAAGCACAGGGACGAGCCCGACCAGCTGCTTTCGCAAGACAGCAGCTGCGGTTGCCACTCCACCCCGGTCTTCATTGGCAGCCCGCTGGAGTGCCTCCAGTTTGCCGGCCAGGGCGTCTGCCTGAACGGAATCCCTCACGCGGAGCGCGGTGGCCAGCAAGCGCAATGCGCTGTCATTCAGTCGGAGTGCGCCCGGTGTAACCCCCGACGCGATGGCACCCGGCGGCGGCGAGGAGGCGTCCCCGTCCCGACGCCCCATGCTCCGGTGACAGGAATAGCAGTTGAACGCGGAGAACTCCGGGAGCGCAGCGCCCCCGACGCCCGCCTGCAGCTGATCCACACTCGCCAGGCTCGCCACCGCCAGCCCGGTCAGCCAGACCTGCGTTGCCCCGGACTCGGACCTTCGGGCGCTCTCCTCCGCCGAGCGCCGGTAGTGCTCCCGGCCGCCACTGGTCCGCCACAGCTCAGAGAAGGTATCCAGTTCGAAGCTCAGGCGGGGATGGCCTGCCGCCAACATGGCGTGGTTCACCAGGCGATTGCCGCTGCCCACATGGCAGGAAACACACAGAGCCCCGCGCTCCGCGGGTTTGTTCAGCGCCCGCAGCCCAGCCCGGAGGCTTTGCTCGTGACTGTCGGGTGCGCCGTCATCATGCGTGGCCAGCCAGCCGCTGGCAGGGCCGTGGCAGGCCTCGCAACCGATACCGTCGTCCTGCTGGAAGCGGGGCCCGCGCGCTGCGGTGGGGACGACTTCCGAATGGCAGGCCAGGCAGGCGGGGGCCCGCTCTGCCGAGCCCAGCCCCAGCCGCTGCGCCATGGCTGCGGAGCGCTCGTTCTGCAACGTCCGGAACGCTCCGGCGTGAGGGTCGAACTCTGACCACGTGACGTACTCGTTCTGCAACACTGGAGTGCCGGCCAGAGGCCGGGCGGCGCCGTGGCAGGTCGTCGAGGCACAGGTGGCCACACCCTCGTGACGGGACGCGGTCGCGGCCGTCGCGCTACTCCAGGCCGCTAGCGCGGCCAGCGACGCGGAAGCCAGCAGACACCGGCGTGTAGGGGCGATGCGGGTCATCGGCCGAGTATAGCGGCGGCTCCTAGCGGAAGACTGCGAGGTGGTCGCGAATGAACTGCTCCAGGCTGAGCGGTGGCCGGCCCAGGAGGCGGGCAATGGTGCCGGTGGTGTGATCGATAACGCCGGCGCCAATGGCTTCGAACTCCTTGCAGACACCCTCAATGCGCCAAGGTGCCAGGTTGATCGCGGCCAGGCGTGCGCGGAACTCAGCCAGCGGCTGGTCGACGTAGCGAATCTCCCGCCCGAGCACCAGCGAGAAACGGGCAGCG
>JBBQJK010000446.1:0-1846 GCA_038325835.1 Gammaproteobacteria bacterium | reverse complement strand
CGCCAGTCCCTGGACCGGTCGCCGATGTACACCGGGGTCATCGAAGGCGTGGGTCCCCGTTACTGCCCGTCGGTGGAAGACAAGATCGTCCGCTTCGCCGACAAGGACTCCCACCAGATCTTTGTCGAGCCCGAGGGCCTGCAGTCCACGGAGCTGTATCCCAACGGCATTTCCACGAGCCTGCCCTACGACGTACAGCAGGCCTTCGTGCGCACGATCCCGGGCTTCGAGAACGCCCACCTCACCCGGCCGGGCTACGCCATTGAGTACGACTACTTCGATCCCCGGGGCCTCAGGAACACCCTCGAGACCCGCAGCCTTGCCGGACTCTGGTTCGCGGGGCAGATCAACGGCACGACGGGTTATGAGGAGGCCGCTGCCCAGGGCCTCATCGCCGGCATCAACGCGGCGCTCGCGGCGCAAAATGCCGAGCCCTGGACGCCCCGGCGGGACGAGGCCTACCTGGGGGTGCTGGTGGACGACCTCATTACCCGGGGCACCACCGAGCCCTACCGCATGTTCACCAGCCGTGCGGAACACCGCCTGCTGCTCCGGGAGGACAATGCTGACGCCCGGCTCACGCCCAGGGGCCGCCAGCTCGGTCTCGTCGACGACCACCGCTGGCAGGTTTTCAGCGCCAAGCAGGAGGCCATCACCACAGAGCGGGAACGCCTGGGCGCGATCTTCATCCAGCCCGCCGATGCGGCGCTGGAGCCGGCCCTCGGTGAGGTGTTGCGGCCGGTGTTGCGCCCGGTATTGCGGGAGGCGCAGCGCGCCCTGGACCTGCTCAAGCGTCCCGATGTGAACTACGCCTGGCTCACCAGCCTGGAAAAGGTCGGCCCCCGCGTCGCTGCCGCCGGTGAGTACCCGGAGCTTGCTGAGCAGATCGACGCCCAGGTGGAGATCGAAGCCCGCTACGCCGGCTATGTGAAGCGCCAGCAGGACGAGATCGAACGCAGCCGGGGCACCGACGAGCTGCTGCTGCCGGACGACCTGGACTATGCAGTGATTCATGGCCTGTCCCACGAAATACGGCAGAAGCTGGCGCGCCAGCGGCCGGCCACGGTGGGGCAAGCCGCCCGGATCCCCGGCGTGACGCCGGTAGCGGTGTCCCTGCTGCTGGTGCACCTCAGGAAGCGGCACCGGCGGACCGCGGCGGGCGCTGCCGGGTGAAGCACGGGCGCTGGTTGCTTCCGGCGCTGACCGCAGCCGCACTGCTGGCCGCCTGCAGCCGACCCGGTGACGACCCGTCTCTGCCCGTGCCGCAGACCGCCCAGGTGGGCGGCGCCAGCGGCCAGGAGCTGGCCGCGGAACAGATCCTGCGCAAGGGCAATGGCACCGAGCCTGAGTCGCTGGATCCCCACCGGGCCGAGGGCGTGACCTCGTCCAATGTGCTTCGCGATCTCTTCGAGGGCCTCGTTACCGAAGCGCCGGATGGCACGCTGATTCCGGGCGCCGCCGAGAGCTGGACCATCAGCGAGGATGGCCGCGTCTACACCTTCAAGCTGCAGCCCACGGGCCGCTGGAGCAACGGTGACCCGGTGATGGCCGAGGATTTTGCCTTTGGACTCCGGCGCAGTGCGGACCCGGCCACGCTCTCCGAGTACTCGGCGATTCTTTACCCCATCGGCAACGCCTACGAGGTGGTCAACGGCAGCCTGCCCGTGGACCGGCTTGGCGTGCGGGCTATCGACGAGCACACCCTGGAGATCCGCCTGCACTCGCCGACGCCCTACCTGCTGGGCCTGCTGACCCACTCCAGCACCTTCCCGGTACACCGGGCTTCTCTCCTCGAGTACGGCGACAAGTTTGCCCGGCCGGAGAATCTCGTGAGCAACGGCGCTTA
>JBBQJK010000445.1:0-1854 GCA_038325835.1 Gammaproteobacteria bacterium | reverse complement strand
GGTGAGAAAATGCAGTCCGCGAGAGCACAGGATGGCGCTGAACCGGTTCGCCGGAAAGGGGGGGGGGGGCAAGGCCCCTGCCACGAGTTCCAGGTTGGCGAGCTGGTTGGCTGGAACCTTGGTGCGCAGAATCTCGAGGTCCCTGCTGGCCGGCGGTAGTCCGGGACAGTGGGGGTGGCTGTCACGCGGACGGCACACCACGCGGCGCCGCAGGGCGCCTTGGCGACTCTATATAGTTATGCTTCAACCCTGTGGCCCCGGAGTAACGACGTTGGATAGCAGTCTGGATAGTGGCGAGACCATTGAGTACATCGGTGTGGCACTGCAGGTGTCCGTCAAGGGCGTCAACCGGTGCAAGGACCGGGCCTCCTCCCGGGAGCGCATCAACGAGAACATTCGGCGGATCAGCGAATACACCACGACGGCGGCGAGCTTCCTGCGGTTCTTCTATGGCCTGCCCGTCAGGCTGGTAGCCCTGCCCGAATACGCGGTGACCGGCTTCCCGATGAAGGAGTCCGTCCAGGAATGGCGGGACCGGGCCTGCCTGGAGCAGAACGGCCCGGAGTACGAAGCGCTGGGCAAGCTGGCCCAGGCCAACAACCTGTACCTCTCGGGCAACGTCTACGAGATCGACCCCCACTTCCCGGAGTTGTATTTCCAGACCTGCTTTATCATCGCGCCGAACGGCAACGTGATCCTGCGCTATCGGCGGCTCACGTCCTGCTTCGAGCCCACCCCCCATGATGTCTGGGACAAGTACCTGGATATCTATGGCGAGGAGGGCATCTTTCCCGTGGCCAAGACTGAAATCGGCAATCTGGGGACCATCGCTTCCGAGGAAATCCTCTACCCCGAAATCACCCGTTGCGTGGTCCTGCGGGGTGCGGAGGTGATCCTGCACCCGACCAGCGAGCCGGGCAGCGCGGAACGCACCATCAAGGAAACCTGCCGGCTGGCCCGGGCCATCGAGAACCAGGTCTTCGTGGTGTCGGCCAACACCGCGTCCATCGATGACATCCCGATTCCGCCCTATACCTGCAGCGCCATGTCGAAAATCGTCGATTTCAACGGCCACATCCTGGCCGAGGCCGCCCAGGGCGGTGAGGCGTTTAACTCCAATGCCGTGATGGATATCAGTGCCTTGCGGCGGACCCGCCGCCGCACCGCAATGGCCAACGTCATGTCCCGCCAGCCCTTCGATATCTATGCGAAGAGCTACGCCAGGGCCGATTACCACCAGCCCAACTTCCTGCTTCGGGACGGCAAAGTGATCGAGCCGCCGGCCCGGGATGCATTTCGCCGCCGCCAGGAGGGCAACATCGAGCGCCTGGTCAAGGCCGGGTTACTGTAGGAGGAGCTTGAGCCGCGACCCAAAGACGTCGCGCCTCAAGCCGCTCCTGCAGTAGACTCGTCCCATCTGAGCGGGAGTGCTACTGAATGACTGGATTGACGACTGACCGACGCGGCTTCCTGAAGCACTCCGGGGCCGCGGCAGCGGCAGCCCTCTCGCTCAAGTACATGCCTGGCGACGCCCTCGCCGCCACCGCCGGGGCAGCGCTGCCGGTCTATGGCGCCTGGGAAGACGTCATGCGCCGCAAATGGACCTGGGACCGGGTGGTGCGCGGCAGTCGGGGCATCAACTGCACGGGCCACTGCGCCTTCAACGTCTACGTCAAAAACGGCATCGTCTGGCGCGAGGAGCAGCAGGGCGAGTACGGCCGCTCCGGCGATGACACCCCGGACTACGGCCCCCGCGGTTGCCAGAAGGGCATGCGCCACGCCAAGTACATGTATGGCAAGCAGCGCGTGCTCTACCCGATGAAGCGGGTGGGCGAGCGCGGCGCAGGCAAGTGG
>JBBQJK010000444.1:0-1874 GCA_038325835.1 Gammaproteobacteria bacterium | reverse complement strand
CCGGGCCGGTTCCTCCCGCCCCGCAGCATCCAACTGATCCTGCCTGACGAATAGCCTGCCGTCTCGCCGGGAAAACACCTTGCCTCCGAACACCTCAAAGTCGCTTCTGGCTCTGCTTTTTCTCGGCGTCCTGATGGGCGCCCTCGACCTGGCAATCATTGGTCCGGCCCTGCCCGGCATCCAGGCCGAATTCGGCATCTCGACGCGACAGCTCTCGGTGTTGTTCAACGCCTACGTCCTGTGCCAGATGATCGGCACCCCGCTGCTCGCAAAGTTCTCCGATCGGGTCGGTCCACGAACGGCTTATGTCCTCAGCGTGAGCCTGTTTGCGTTGGGTTCCCTGCTGCTGGTGCTGGCCACCGCGCCCGCCATGCTCTACTGGGGCCGGGCCATTCAGGGCTTCGGCGCTGGCGGCGTGGTCCCCATAGCGGCAGCCATCATCGGCGGCACGCTGCCGCCGAAGGAGCGGGGTCCGGCGCTCGGCACCCTGGGCACCGTGTTCGGCCTTGCCTTCATCATTGGCCCGGTGCTGGGTGGCTTGCTCTTGCCCTTCGGCTGGCACTGGCTGTTCCTCATCAATCTGCCCATTGCCGCTGTACTGATCGCTGGCGCGTTCCGCTTGTTGCCCGCGACCAGGCCCCAGGGAAGGAAGACTCTCGACGTTGCCGGGATTGTTACGCTCGCCCTGCTGCTCACCGGTCTGGTCTTTGGGCTCAACGAACTGGACACCACGGCCCTCGCCGCCAGCCTTCTCTCGTGGCCGGTCGCGCTGGCCCTGGTGTTTGCCTTGACCCTCGTTCCGGTGTTCTGGCGGATCGAAACACGGGCTGTTGACCCGATCATTCGCCCGGGCCTCTTCAAGTCCCGTCCCGTTGTCGTCGCGTCGCTGATCGGCGCCGGAATCGGTGCGATCCAGTCTGCCGGCACGTTTTACCCGTCGCTGGCGATTGCGGCGACCGGCGTGTCGGCCAGCACAGCATCGTGGATGCTGCTGCCCGGCGTCGTCGGCGCGACCATTGCCTCGCCGGTTTCCGGCCGCCTGATCAATACCGTGGGGACCCGCAGGATCGTCATCGTCAGCCTGACGATGGTGGTGGCGAGTCTGCTCGTTTTCGCCTTCGCGCCCATCTCCGTTCCAGTCTTTATCCTGGCGAGCATCCTTGGCAATACGGGTCTGGGCGGCGTCCTTGGCGCCCCCCTGCGCCTCGTCATCCTCGACAACTGCCTGCCCAGTGAGCGCGGGTCGGCCCAGGGTCTGCTCAGCAACTTCACGTCAATCGGGCGCTTGATGGGCGCCACTTTCGTGGGCAGCATCGCCGCGTCGGCGGGGGGCGGCGTCGTGGGTTACCAGGCGGCGTTTGTCGGCATGACGGTGGTGGCGGCCGCGATGCTGGCGCTGGGCTTTGCGCTCAAGACTTCTGGCACCCAACAGCCGCTAGACTCAGAGCCGGCCACAACGAGACCTTAGCGGGACGGAACATGACCGGGCAGTTCCCCTGCAGACTTCTGGCGATGTTGGCGCTGCTCGTCCCGATAGCCAGCTGGGCGGCGCCAGCCCGGGTTCTGGAGGCCAGTCCCCCCAAGGCTATCACCGACTTTGAGTTGACCAATCAGGATGGGCAGCCGTTCCGTCTCAGCCAGCTCCGAGGCTCTCCGGTGCTGGTGTTTTTTGGCTTTTCCCACTGCCCTGACGTCTGCCCGCTCACGCTGGGTCAACTGAAGGCCGTAGTCAGTTCCCGGGACAGCGCGGTCAACCAGGCCCGGGTGGTGATGATCAGCGTCGACGGCGACCGGGACACACCCGCTGCCCTGAAGCGCTATCTGGCCTCGGTATCTCGGGACTTCATCGGCCTCACCGGCACCCCACGCAGGGT
>JBBQJK010000443.1:0-1878 GCA_038325835.1 Gammaproteobacteria bacterium | reverse complement strand
CTCTACGCATGCCTCCTCATCTCGGTCTTTCGCCAGCTGCGCCGGCTAAAGTCTCTCGACGCCCAGGGTCTACCAGAGACCCTGGGCGCTTACCGGGCCGCGCTCCTGGGGTCCCTCACCTGCGTCCTCGCGGCCGGCCTGTTCACGGACTATCTCATCGCCGAGGTCTTCGTGTGGTGCCTGGCACTGGCAGCCGCGCTCCTGGATCTGGCGCCGCGCGCGCTGCCCGCCCCCAACCTGGAACCGGAGACGCCTGCCAGGCATTCGCCCACCCCGAGGCGCGTCCGGCCCCTGCCGCCAGCGACAGCGGCGCAACGCAGGCCGTGACCTGTGGGCCACTCTCGTCCATCAACGACTGAGTACCGCGTTCTCCCCTGGGCTGAGGCACTGGCCCTGCACGGCGCCGAATGGCTGGCTATCGGTCGGGAACAAAACCTGAATCCCAGCCTGTTGCCCGACTGGACACGCATCATTGTCGAAACGCTGACGGACGCCCGCGAGGTGCGCGTACTTGTCGGCATGGACGGCGCACAGCTCGTGAGCCTGGTGCCCTTTCACATCCGCCAGGACCGGATCAGCCGGATTCCGGTCCGGATCATGGAGCCCATCAGCAGCGTCATGTCCTACCATGCCGAACTCGTCACGCGGGGGTCGCCCGAGGGTCTGCTCAAGGAGCTGATCCAGACCCGGGACGAGTTTTCCTGGGACCTCCTGCACCTGGGCGGGGTGCTTATGGACAGCTCGTCAGCGCAGGCCATCGGGCAGGTGGCGGAGGCAGAACAACTCACGCTCAATTTCCTGCCCGGCGACACCTCGCCCTATCTCCACCTGGAGACCACCGCGGAAAAGCTCCTCACGGCCCGGAAAAAGACCGATCGCCACAACATTCGCAAGCACATGAAAGACTTCGCAGCCATGCCACAGGCGGTGGAGCGCTGGTACGGACCGGCCGACGATATGGAAGCGCTGCTCGAGGCGATCCTTGAGATCGAGGCGGGCAGCTGGAAACACGCTGCCGGTGTCGCCATCAGTGCGAAACCTCAGGAGATACAGTACGTCAGGCGACTGCTGCACTGGCTGGGAGCCAGCGGTCTGTTATTCGTGAATGTGTGCTTCATCGCCGGCGAGCCCGTCGCCTACAACCTCTCCTACCACTGGGAGGGCCGCTTGGGCAGCATGAAGGGCACCTACGTTGAGAAGTATGCGCACGTGAGCCTCGGTCACTACACCCAGGATCAGCAGATCTTCCGGTTCGCGGATACGGGGGGCAAGGAGTTCGACTTCCTGGGTGACGCGGAACCCTACAAGCTCAACTGGTCCCCGACGACCCGCCGCCACGGCAACTTTTTTCTCTACGCACCCCGGGGCCGCGGCCGTTGGCTCGGGCGCGCCCAGCGGCTCCGAAACCGTTTCCGCAAGGCGGACGGGATCGAGCTTTAGTCGGCCGCGGCCTGGCGATAGCAACGCAGCAGCCGGGCGCAGAACCGTGCCCGGCTCCGGTCCCAGGAGCCGACCCGCGGGATCTGGAAAGGATCCGTCCTGCGCCGGGCGCCCGCCCAGACGGTGGTCAACGCAGCACTGAAGCCGGCAGCCTGGGCCAGGGCGACGTCCCGGGGCAGGTAGTCGGTGCCGGGCTTGCCGTTCGGGTAGGCAAAGTGCGCCACGGGCACACCGAGCAGACTCTCGAGCGCCACCTTGCCGGCCCGAATTTCGTGCTCGGCCTCAGCATCCGCAAGGCGCGCGAGGATCGGGTGTGACAGGGTATGCCCGCCGATCTCCATCCCGGCACGCTGCAGGGCCCGCAGTTCGTCGCTGGTCATCATGATGTGGTCCGGCGGCGCCGCGCCTGCGGAGCGCAGCAAGTTCCGGGCCGCGACC
>JBBQJK010000442.1:0-1878 GCA_038325835.1 Gammaproteobacteria bacterium | reverse complement strand
TATGGTAACTGGGGAGCTCTGGGGAAATTATCCGCAAACCTACAGCCTGGTAGGCATCATTAGCGCGGCGATCCGCCTCAGCCGGCCCTGGGAGGAGGCTTTGTGATTCTCGGTAATCGCCGCGGAATCCAGCTGAGGCCGGCAGTGGAATGTCCTGCCCCTACCGGGCTTCCATGCGCTGCTGGTCGACCGCATCCCGGAGGTCGAGACTCTCGTCGAAGAACTTGTCGAGGCGCACCCCCGGCTGCCGGGACCAGGAAGGCGGAAATATCTTGCCTGGCGGCGTCACGTAACGGGTGTCTACCACGTACTGCTGCTGGAACCACAGGTACGCCAGGCTGGCGACCACGGGAATGACGGTGGCGATGACCGCCGACTGTAGCCGGGCGAGCCGGGTGGCTCGGCGTACGTGCAGGTAGATCGCCACGGCGGCCACTACCGCGATGAGGTTGGCGCCAAGCCACCTGAGGCGGGCCATGCCGCTGGCAAAGGTCGCCACATCAGTGGCCCACCATAACCACAGACACAACGCGGCGGCGCCCAGCGTTATCGCTGCGTTCCCACTCCACTGCCAGCGGGACCGGACCGCGCGCCCGAGAGATACCCAGAGCGCAAACCAGACAGCGAGGATCGCAGCACCCCGGAGCAGGGTGTTGACGAAGTCCGCCGCCGTGTCGTCAGGCGACCCGATCCAGGCCGTGAAGCCGGCAAAACCCGCACACGCCACGCCCCCGATGACAGCGACCGCGTACTCCCAGTACCGTGACCGCAGCGACTCCAGGTCCGGCCGCTCGGCAGCAAGGGCATCAGCGGCCGTGCGGATCCGCAGGTGGCTGTGGCCCACCTGCACGTTCGCGCCCGTGAGTCCGGTTATCGTCGCCTGCCGGACGCGCTCATCACCGACAATCAGGCCATTGATCGTGCCCAGATCCTCGATGCCGATAGTTTCACCTTCCCGAAGCGACAGTGCGGCGTGACGGGCCGCAACGTAGGGATCGTTGAGCACGACGTCACAGGCCAGGTCCCGACCGATCACCAGTGGCGGGCCCGGGTTTTGCAGGACCAGGCGCTGCCGCGACAGCATCATGCCGTGAGAGTCCAGCACGTCGATCAGAACTAGCGCGTCCATCGAATCGCCCGCAGGTAGCGCCGGGAAAAGTCCATTCCCGCGGCGAAGTCAACGCCCCGCAGCGTCACAGCACTGACGAACCCCTGCCTGGGCTCATTCAAGCTGATGACCACCATCGTCACGTCGTACAGGCCCTCGTACAACCGGTAACTGCGGACACACAGTGTGACGACGCCTTGCAACCGGTTGAGATTCACGGTATCGCGCTTGCAGACGTAGTCGGTTACATACGGTGCGGGTTTAAGCCGCGCCGAGGCGGCCGCTGCGACCTGACGCAGCTGCTCAGCGAACTGCAGAGGGCTGAGGCGCTCTGCCACCAGCACATCGTGTCCGAACTGAAAATCCCCGGTTTGCAACCCGGGTTCGACCGACAGCGCCAGGTTTGCCCGGCATGCCACACTCTGGAGCAGGAGACCCTTCACGGGTGGCGCCCCCGCAATCGCCGTGCAGTCGACGAATGGCGCAAGTTCCGCTGGCAGTGCATACCCCGCAGCGGTCTGGGTCGGAAAGCTGGCCGGCAGGGCCGCCAGCACTGCGGCCTGGTGGTTGCGGAGCTGCTTTGCGACCTCGCTCCGCAGGTCGCTGGCACCAAGCGGCGCCGCGGCCCTCTCGAGCAGCGGTACAACAAACTCGGCAGGCACCAGGAAACTGATCAGCTGGCCACGGGTCGAGAAGGCGACGTTGATGCCGACCACGCGACCCCGGCTGTCCAGGGCCGGCCCGCCTGACATACCGGGATTCATCGGACC
>JBBQJK010000441.1:0-1891 GCA_038325835.1 Gammaproteobacteria bacterium | reverse complement strand
GTCCCGCCGGGACGAAGAAACCGCCGGGCAACAGGAACAGCTGCCCGGCAAAAACCAGCAACAGCAGGCCGACAAAGGTCAGAGTGGCAATCGGCAGTGCAGGAGAACTCAACGGAGCCACGCCAGGCTGCGGCCCGCTGCCGTCACCGAGCGGTGGCATCGAGCGCCGGAGTCACCGCTGGACCTGACGCCGCATCCACATCAACCGGGTAGGTCACGATATTCTCGGTGGCCCGTGCGCGGGCCGCCACCGTCTGGGCGTCCGCGGCCAACTCCAGGAGCCGGACAGGAAAGCCCCGCCCCTCCTTCACGGTGGCGGCGACGAGTACGGCGTCAACCGTGATACCGGGAGCACTCGCCGGTTTCTGACCCGGCTTCGGCGGATTACCGGCCTTGCGCTTCCGGAGTTCCGTAGCGAGCCGCTTGTCGAGCAGCACGTGAAGATTTCGCGCGTCATCCTCCAGCGCGGGGTGCGCCTCCAGGTAGAGATTGCCGTCGCTCCAGCCCAGAAGCTGGGGCTGGTTGACGATCCGCACCTTCGTCCCCACCGGCACCTCGCTGAACAGCGACTCGATGTCCTCCGGATAGAGCTGCACACAGCCGTGACTGACACGCATGCCGATTCCTGCAGGCTTGTTGGTCCTGTGGATCAGGTAGGAGGGGAAACCGAGCCGCAGGGCGAAGGCGCCCAGGGGATTGTCAGGGCCGGCGGGGACCTGGGCAGGCAGCGGATCGCCGGCCTCTGCGTGCTCCTTGCGAATCGACGCGGGCACAGTCCACACGGGGTCCTTGACCTTCGAGACCACTGTGGTGGTTCCGAGCGGCGTAGCCCAGCCCTCCCGACCGATACCCACCGGATGCGTAACGACGACCGGCGCCTGCCCGGGCGCTGACTTCGGGTAATAGAAGATCCGCTTGGTGGCGATGTTCAGGACGATGCCCTCCCGGGGAGCGTCCGGCAGGATGAACTGCGTCGGCAGCACGATCCGCGTGCCAGCCCCGGGCAACCAGGGGTCCACACCCGGATTGGCGTGCACGAGATCGTCATAGCCCAGATCGTAGGCCCGCGCGATGTCGCTGAAGGTGTCCTCGTACCGCGCGCGTATGACCTGCATCTCTCCGACCACCCCATTGCCGGGGCTCAACACAAACCGGTCGCTGACGATCGGCGGCAGTTCCACTGGCACCTTGCCGGCCTGGCCAGACCCATGGCGCTGGGCCCAATCCGGGGTCTTGAACAGCGCGCAGCCCCCAACGTTCAGCGCAACTGCGAGCACGACGAGGCGGAGAAGTGGCTGCATACCTGGACTTATCTCTGGCAATTGGGTTTCGTGCCGGCGGCCTGGGCGGCGTTATAGCGCTTCAGCGCTTCCGGCAACTGTCTGACCAGATCCTGGATCCGGCTATCGCCCGACGGGTGTGTGGAAAGAAACTGGGGCGGCCCGAGTTTGTTCTTCGCGGCCATGTTCTTCCACAGCTGAATGCTCGCGGCGGGATTGAAGCCGGCATCCGCCATGTAGTTGAGGCCAATGGTGTCTGCCTCGGTTTCGTTCGCCCGGCTGAAGGGCAGGCTGAGGCCCAGCTGCGCACCCATGGACACGATATCGCCAACGCCGGGGCCGGCGCCCAGGACCGCTGTTCCAAGAATCACACCGCCCTGGGTGGTGGCTTCCCGGTTGGCCCGCTTAAGCGAGTGCTGCAGGGTAACGTGGGCCACCTCGTGGCCGATGACCGCCGCCAGCTGGTCCTGGTTCTCGGCCACGGTGAGCAGGCCGGTGTACACCCCGATGCGCCCACCGGGCATGGCGAACGCATTGATGTCTTCGCTCTCGAAGAGCACCACCTCCCAGTCCTCCTCCGAGTAGGGCTTCTCCAGCTGCTGGACGATGTC
>JBBQJK010000440.1:0-1899 GCA_038325835.1 Gammaproteobacteria bacterium | reverse complement strand
ATGAAGAACCACATGCCTGTTATTCGCAACAACCTGCTGATGCTCTTCGGCGGCCAGGCGGTCCCCGCGCTCACCAACCGGGAAGAGAAGGAAAAGCTCCGCCAGCAGGCTCTCGTCGAGGTCCGGAAAATCATGGCGGCGAACCCGGACGGGGAAGAACACCCCGGAAAGGTCGAGGACCTCTACTTCACCAGCTTTGTTGTCCAGTAAGCACCACCCCTTCCCATGCACTCCAGGGCATCCCGATGAGCACCAGGCAAATCCTGTCGGAGGATGAGTCCCAGGCGCTGAACGCCCGGTCCGTCGCGGGCGACCCGCAGGGCCGCTCGCCCGAGGGGCAGGTCGTCGACCTGCATGCGGATCACTGGGAGCGGATTGCTGCCGACAAGGCGCCGGCCCTGGAGTCGATTTCCGAGCGCATGAGCAGCCTCCTCAAGATCACTGCGCGGCGCTTCTTCCGCCAGTCAGTGGAGGTCTCTCCGCGAGCCTGGCGGGACGAACGCTGGGGTCTTTATGCCCGGCGCCTGCCGGTTCCGACGAGCCTGAACGTGCTCGAAATCCGCGGCCAGAACACCAAAGGCGTCATCACGCTGGATGCTGCCTTCGTCTTTACGCTGGTAGACATCTTCTTCGGTGGCGATGGCAAGGGACGGCGCGCGGAGGGTGAGTCTGAATTCACGCCGATGGAAGTCCGACTGGTCCGCAAGTTCGTCGCCGCGATCCTCCAGGACCTGCGCGAGGCATGGAAGCCTTTCGCCGTCGTCGACTTTCAGCTGGGGGCCTCCGAGATCAACCCGATCTTCGCGGCTGTCGCCGCAGGGTCGGACGCCGTGTGCGTGACGGGCTTCGATCTCCTGCTGGGCGGCCGGGAATTCCACTTTGACGTCGTACTGCCCGAAGTCGTCGTGGAGCCGGTACGGCACCTGCGGGATGCGGGTCAGCAGGACCAGATTGAAGCAGATTCCCGGCGCTGGAGCTCGCGCCTTCGAGCCGACGTCCAGGACGCCAGCGTGTCGCTGCGGGCCGTGGTGGCCCGGACCGAAATCACCCTCCGGGATCTGGTCAATGCCAGGCCCGGCGACATCATCCCGACTGACCTGCTGCCGGCGGTGCTCCTCTACGCGGGTGACACCCCGCTGGTTGAAGGCACGTTCGGCGCATTCCAGGGACGTAATGCGGTGCGGATCACCAAGCCCGCCAATCGAATCACGGTAGGAGAGAAATATGGACGAGGCGAAAGCAACTGAGGGCGGTGCCGTCACGGCGGGCAAGGCCCAGCCGTTTCAGGCACCGGCGCTCGAAGCACTGGACACCCCCGGGACTGCGGGTGGTGCGGACGTCCGGCCAAACATCGAAGTCATCCTCGACGTACCGGTGACGCTGTCACTGGAGGTCGGGCGGGCCCAGATGAGCGTCGGCAAGCTGCTGCGTCTGTCCCAGGGCTCCGTCGTGGAACTCGACCGGAATGCCGGGGAGCCGCTGGACGTTCTGGTTAACGGCGCGCTGGTGGCCCACGGCGAGATCGTGATCATCAACGACAAATTTGGTATCCGCCTGACCGACGTGCTGGCACCCACCAAGCGCGCCAGCAGCCAGAGCTGAAACCCGCCATGCAGTTCCACAGACTTCTGGTCCTCCTGCTCCTGACCACCCCGGCGCTGGCCGACGGCACGCAGAAGAGCCTGGCCACCGGCGGTCTCCCGACGAGCGATCTCACGTCGGCTGCCATTCGCATGGTGCTTGGCCTCGCGGTCGTTCTGGCCCTCCTCGGCGCCACGGCCTGGGTCTCGCGGCGGTTTCGCGTTGGCGCAGGCCTGCGGGGTGGACTGATTGAAGTGGTCAGCGGCGTGTCGCTGGGCGCCCGGGAACGGGTCGTCCTCATCCGCGTCGGCGGCGACC
>JBBQJK010000439.1:0-1900 GCA_038325835.1 Gammaproteobacteria bacterium | reverse complement strand
GAGCGCTGCCATCCCGAGTCCAGCCAGTTTTGAATCAATGGCGCGATGCATACTGAAATCCCCCTGGGTAGAAATCCTGACGCTAGATGTCAAGTCAGGGCGAAGTATAAACGCCAACCCGGCCGATGCACCGCCTACAGGCGGTCTCGCAGCGCGAACCAGAGCATCCCGAGCACCAGTCCCGGCCAGCGGAGCAGGGTGCCGCCGGGATAGGGCGGCGGGGGCAGGCGGGCAAACACATCAAAGCGTTCCGCCGTGCCGGCGATGGCCTCAGCCATGAGCTGGCCTGCCAGCGTGGCATTGGCCAGCCCATGACCCGAGTAGCCCTGGGCAAAGTACACATTGGGCGCCAGGCGGCCAAAGTGGGGCAACCGGTCCAGCGTAATAGCGAGGGTGCCGCCCCACGCGTAGTCGACCGGGACGGCTGCCAGCTGGGGAAAGACCCGCAGCATATGCCGACGGACAAAGCCCTTCAGATCCGCCGGAAAGCTCTTCGTGTAGGTTTCCCCGCCGCCAAAAATCAGGCGGCCATCCCGGGACAGGCGGAAATAGTTCACGACGAAAAGGGTGTCGTGGCCGCAAGCGGGGTCAGCGATCAGGCGGCCTGCCAGCGGGCCCAGAGGTGCCGTTGCCAACAGGTAATTGTTGATGGGCATGATGCGGTCTGCAATGCGGGGTTCAAGGCCACCCAGGTAGCCGTTACACCCGAGGACCAGGTAGCGCGCGCGAACCTCGCCCCGGGCCGTCCGGACGATCACCGGCGCTGTATCCGTATAGCTGATCACGGGTGAATGCTCGTGGATACGCACGCCGGCGGCCCTGCAGGCCAGGGCCAGACCGAGGGCATAGTTGAGAGGGTGCAGGTGGGCTGCGCCGGCATCGAGGACCCCCCCGTGGTAGAGCGGGCTGTCGACGATCTCCCGCATCGCCTCCCGGCCGAGGACCCGCTGGTGCCCGTAGGCGTAGTCCCGGGCGAGACTTTCCGCGCGCCGCGCCAGGCTGGACAGGTGCGCCGGCTTCGCCGCGCACACCAGCTGACCGGCAGTCAGCTCGCAGTCGATGGCATGAGCGGTGATGCGTTCCTTGACGAGGTCTCTCGCCGCAATCGCGAGCCGGAAGAGCTGGTGGGCAGTATCCCGGCCAAAGCGCGCCTCCAGTTCGACCTCGTCCCGGCGCTGTCCCGTGCCCAGCTGCCCGCCATTGCGGCCGGATGCTCCCCAGCCCACCCGCCGGGCTTCGAGCAGGACGACCGAGTAGCCGCGTTCGGCCAGGTGCAGGGCGGTGGAGAGGCCCGTGTAGCCGGCACCAATGACGCAGACGTCAGCCTGAGTGGCACCCTCGAGGGCGATGTGCTCCGTCAGTCCCTGCGCGGTGGCGAGATACCAGGAGGGCGGGTGATCGTCGATAGGGACGCTCCTGGTTGCGCTAAAGCCCGGGTCAGCGACCGCCTCAGGCGCGAGGCTGGCCCAGCGCCTGCTGGGTCCGATCGAGCGCCTTCCAGGCCTTGTCGACCAACTCATCCAGCTGCGCGTCGGTCGTGATGAATGGCGGGGCGACGATCATCGTGTCACCGACCGCCCGCATCACCAACCCCTCCTCGATGCTGAAGTCCCGGCAGCGCTCCCCCGCCTTCAGCTCTTTGGCAAAGCGCTGTCGGCTGGTCTTGCTGGACACGAGCTCCAGGCCCCCGATGAGTCCTGCGGAACGGGCCTCGCCCACCAGGGGATGGTCCGCGAGCTTCTGCCAGCGGCTGCTGAAGGCCGGTATCACCGTGTCGCGGACCCGTTCCACGAGCTTTTCCTGGCGCAGTACCTGCAACGTGGCCCGGGCCACGGCGCAGGCGACGGGATGACCCGAGTAAGTGAAGCCATGGTAGAACTCGCCACCCTGGTCCACGAGG
>JBBQJK010000438.1:0-1906 GCA_038325835.1 Gammaproteobacteria bacterium | reverse complement strand
CTCGTCGACATTGCGAAAGCCACTGGCGCCCTTCTCGGCGAACACTCCCAGAACCTCAAAGGCGATGCCCTTGATGGCGATCGTCTGCCCGACGATGGATTCCCCGGTGCTGCCCAGCTTCGCCGCCACGGAGGCCCCGAGGACGGCCACGGCCCGCCGGCTGGCATCGTCTGCCGGGGTGAACACCCGCCCCGAGGCAAGCGTGTAGCCCTGGATTCCCGGGAAGTTGGCGGTCACCCCGGCCACGCGCAGGTTCTCGTTCCGGTTACCGAGCTTGATCTGCAGCTGGCCGGCCATCTCGGGCACCACGCCGATGACGGAGGGAGCCCCCCGCACAATGGCGTCCGCATCCTGGATGCTGAGGGTGGCACCGCTCTGGGCGACGCCCATGCGCATGAAACTTCCGGCCCGCACGGACAGGACGCTGGCCCCCAGCTGGTCGATCTGCTGATCCACCGCGGCCTTCGCCCCGGAGCCGATGGCGATCATGGTGATCACCGAGGCGACCCCGATGATGATGCCCAGCATGGTCAGGAAGGCCCGGAACAGGTTGGCCCGGACCGACTGGAGCGCCACGAGGATCATTTCCGCGAAGAGCATGCTTAGTTCCTGGCGCCTGCCGCTGGTCGTCCCGGAGCGGCCTGGCCTGCTTCTGGCTTGGCTGCCGGCTTGCCGCCGGTCATGCCCGGCATGCCGGTGAACTGGCGCATCTGCTGCTGGAACCGCTGCTGGGTCTCGACCAGGCCCGAGCTGGGCAGCAGGTAGACCAGATCGCCGGGATTCAGGCCCGCGAGCACCTCGCTGTAGTCCAGGTCAGTGATGCCGGTAACCACCGGCACCGCGACGGGCTTGCCGTCCCGGTTCACGAAGACCCAGTAGCGGTTACTGTACTGGTAGCTCTTGCCCCCGTTGCCGGCGGGCGCGTCCGGCAGCGCGTTCGTCTTCAGCTGCCCGGCAGCCGTGGCCTCGTCCAGCCCCACCAGTGCTGCCGAGGTCTTCAGGTCCCGGTCGGTGCGGAGTGCGCCGGTGGGCACGGCGGTCACGTCCCTGCTTTCCGTCACCAGAATGGAGACCTCTGCGTTCATGCCCGGCTTCAGCAGGCCGCTGTCGTTCTTTAGAACGATGCGTACGGCGAAGGTGGTGACGGTCTGATCTGCGGTGGCCTGGGGCTCTATTTTCTGTACGGCGCCGCGGAAGGGCTGGTTGGGAAAGGCGGTGACGGTAACGACCGCTGCCTGTCCCGGGGTGATCTTGCCGATGTCGGTTTCGTCCACCAGCGTGCGGACCTCGACGCTGGTGAGGTCTGCCATCTTCAGCATGGGCGTGCCCCCACCCACGTCCATGATGGGCGAAGAGATCACCTGGCCTTCCTCCACCAGCTTCTCAATGATGGTGCCCGTGATCGGCGCCCGGAGGTCGGTATCGTCCAGCTGGATCCGCGCGGTTTCGACCGCCACCTGGGAGCGCACCACCTCGGCCTTGGCGTTGGCTGATTCCAGCTGGGACTGCTCGAAGTCCACGTCATTGATGATCTTTTCGCTGAGCAGGGTTGCCGCCCGCTTGCTCTGGGCCTCGGCAATGGATCGGCGGGCCTTCGCCGCTTCCAGCTGGGCGCTGGCCTGGGCCAGCGCGTTTTGCGGGTTGCGCTTGTCGATCTGCACGAGCAGCGTGCCCTTCTGCACAACCTGCCCCGTTTCACCCTGGATGGCGAGGATCTGCCCGGAGGCCTTCGACTTGAGCTCGACGGTCAGCGCCGGCTCGATCTGTCCTGCGGCCTCGACGGCCACCGTGATGTCCCGCTTCTCGACGGGGACGGCTTGGTAAGTGGCAGGCGTCTTGTCCGCCGGGCGGCCGCAGGCCACCAGCAGGCTTACGGACACCGCCAGCGCCACGCGGTAAGTCAGGG
>JBBQJK010000437.1:0-1917 GCA_038325835.1 Gammaproteobacteria bacterium | reverse complement strand
GGTCACTCATCGGCGGGTAGATGTTGCGATCCGAGCCCGTCACCCGGTAGCCGGCTTCCTTGGCGATGACGGCCACACCGCCCATGAAGGTCCCGCAGACTCCAAGGATATGTACGTGCTGCATACGAGCTTTGACAGCCTTAAGGGTCAGACCGGCGGCGGTCCGAACTGGGCGAACACCAGGTAGTTGAGGAAAAAATACGCGACGGAGATTGCCAAGCCTGCCGCAAACGGTGCCGACAGTGCCCTGGAAAAGATATGACCGTTCACCGCCAGTGACCAGCTGACCACGGCGAGGAGTCCGAGCGTGGGTCCGATCGCCGGCTTCCCGGGATCGGCCGCCAGATCCAGCCAGTAGTTGAACGGGATCATGCAGGCCCCCAGCAGGGCCCCGGTGCCGAACATGGCAGTCAGTGTCTGCCGATAGCGCGATGCGTGACCAGTCAGGCGCAGCAACCCCCAGAGACAACCACACAGCAACAGGAGATCAAGGACGAGACTTCGGGCCAGCGCCACGGATGCGTGGTAAACGGGCAGTGCCAGCAGGCCCTGAGCGATCACATAGACCAGGCCTGCCAGCAGGAGCAGAAACCACGAAGCCGGCAGGTCTTCGGGCCCACGGCGGCGCAGTGCGATCTGCAGAAAGACGTCGAGGATACGCAACATTAACGGTCGCGGCGGTCGCCGCGCCTACGGACGCAGCGTCGCGGTGACGCGCGCGTAGACCTCGTCCACCGAACCCTCACCATCGACCTCGTGGAGCAGTCCTGCCTGGCGGTAGTAAGGGATTACCGGCTCGGTCTGCGCACGGTAGACCTTCAGCCGGTTCCCGATCGTCTCCTCGTTGTCATCGACCCGCTGAATCAGCTGCCCTCCCGCCTTCAGGCAGGCATCGAGGTCGGCCTGGGGAGAAAAGTGGATATTCAGGAGCTTGCCCGTGACTGAGCAGGTGCGTCGGCCCGTGAGGCGCTTCTGCAGCTTGTCCAGGTTTACGTCGATGAGGACAGCCGCGTCCAGCGGGCAGCCAATCTCAGCGAGCATGACTTCCAGGGCGCGGGCCTGGGCCAGATTGCGGGGGAACCCATCCAGGACAAACCCGGGTGCAGAGTCATCCCGGCTCAGACGGTCGCGAATCATGCCGAGGACGATGTCATCGGACACCAGTTGCCCGGCGTCCATTGCCGCCTTCGCCCGCTGGCCGAGCGGGGTGCCAGCCGCCACCGCCTCGCGCAGCAGGTCGCCAGTCGAGAGCTGGACGGTGCCGTGCTGGGCCATCAGCCGTTGCGCCTGGGTGCCTTTGCCCGAACCCGGGGCCCCAAGAAATACAATGCGCAAGAGTCCAGTCCCATTCAGCACCAGTGGCGGCGTAAGCTACAGTGCCCCCTCCGTAGACGTCAAACGAGAATCGGAATACGCATGGCCAAACGGAATGCCTTCTATGCCCAGTCCGGCGGCGTCACAGCCGTCATTAACGCCTCGGCCTGTGGCGTCATCGAGACAGCCAGGCGCCACCGGGGCCGGATCGGCACGCTCTACGCCGGCCGGAACGGGATCCTCGGCGCCCTGGATGAAGAACTGGTGGATACCAGCAGGGAGAGCGCTGCCACCATCGCCGCACTCCGCCATACGCCTGGGGGCGCATTCGGTTCTGCGCGCTACAAGCTGAAGGGACTGGAGCAGAATCGGGCCGAGTACGAGCGGCTGATCGCCGTCTTCCGGGCGCACGGCATCGGCTACTTTTTCTACAACGGGGGTGGCGATTCTGCGGACACCTGCCTGAAAGTGTCCCAGATTGGCGCGACGCTCGGCTACCCGATGGTCGCAATCCATGTCCCCAAGACGGTAGATAACGACCTGCCGATCACGGATACCTGTCCCGGGTTCGGCTCTGTCGCAAAGTACATAGCCGTGTCCACA
>JBBQJK010000436.1:0-1929 GCA_038325835.1 Gammaproteobacteria bacterium | reverse complement strand
ACAGCACCTCGCTGCCCGACGGGTTCACCGCCAGCGCCGCGCCCCCCGCCAGCCGCAGCGACCACCAGACCCAGGCAGCACCGAGCCAGCTCAACGCCAGCATTAAGCCCCCCCCCGTAGGAGCGCCTTCAGGCGCGATCGAAAGTGGATTCGCGCCTAAAGGCGCTCCTACGGGCGCGGAAACAGGCGCGGAAACAGGCGCGGAAACGGGCGCGGAAACGGGCGCTAAAACCCACAGCAGCGGCGCCAGCGCCAAACCCGCAATCGCCACTTCCTTCGTCAGCAGCGCCAGCAGAAAGAGCAGGGGACTGAGCAGCAGCTGCCAGGTCGCACCCTCGTCCCGAAAGCGCAGGGCCAGGTGCAGCGCCGGAACCAGCAGCAGCGTGGCCAGCAGGTCGCTCCGCCCCGCGACCCAGCTCACCGACTCCGTGTGGATCGGGTGCACCGCGAAGAGCGTGGCCGCGGCGATGGCCGCCAGTTCGCCCTCGGTGCTCCGGCCGAGCAGACGCAGGGCCAGCAGCCCCACGCCGAGGGTGGTGAGCAGGTGGTACAGCACGTTCATGGCATGGGGGCCGATGGCGGAGCCCGGGCCGAACAGCCAGGCGTCCAGCAGGTAACTGAGGACGACCACCGGCCGGTAGTAGGCATAGGACCACTGGGGAATACCCGCCGGGGGCTGCAGGATGTCGGCCACACTCTGGAACGACGGCAGCTGCTGGGTCACCAGGATCTGGTCGTCCCAGACCAGGGCGGCCGTCGGCGCCACCAGGTAGGCGAGGCCCGCGGCCAGCAGGGGCAACCACCGCAGTAATGAGCGCGTCATCCCGGCGGGCTCGCGGCCGGCTTACTGGCGTCCGGCCGGCTGGCGGCCGGCTTACTGGCAAAGAGCAGCACGTTCTCGCCCCACCGGGGCGGCAGCACCGCGCGGCCCGAGAGACAGGCCAGTGCCGTCGGACCAATCACCAGCGGCAGCTGCAGCCAGCCGGGAATACCCGGCACGTAGGGCACGTCCCACCAGCCGTCCGCGGATTCCCGGTACAGCTTAAGGCCCGCGGCGCGGAGCAGCTCGAGCCACTGGTCCCGGTCCAGCAGCGAACAATGGGTCGGATCCTTGCGGGCGTACCAGTCGGCGCCCTTCACCCGGGCGCCCAGTGAGCCGGTGTAGGGCATGGAGATGAACAGGGTGCCGCCGGGGCGGAGCAGCGCGGCGGCTCTCTGCAGTGCCAGCGCCGGATCCTGCAGGTGCTCGAAGACATACTTCGCCATCACCAGATCGAAGCTGCCGGGCGTCAGCGTCGCGGGGAAGCCCTCGTCCACGTCGGCCACGACGCAGCGGGAGCGGGGGGCAAACCGGGCAGCCTCCCGAATGGCGTAGTCGGAGATGTCCACGCCCCAGGTGTCGTAACGGGCCTCGAGGCGGGCCAGGGTGAAGCCGTGGCCGCAGCCGATCTCCAGAACCCGGCGACCCCCGGTGCGCCTCAGGCAGGCCTCCGCCATGCCCGCGTACCAGCGCACCGACCACCAGTGGGAACTGAAGCGCTGCAGTCCTCCGGTGCCGTAGGTGTCGCGATAGTAGGCGGCGGTGTACCGGGAGTCCGTCATCGTCGGGAATGATAGCGCGTCAGGCGAGCAGCTCTGCGGCGGCGGCCAGCACGGCGGCGGGGCGCAGCTCCGTCATGCACGCCACATGATATGGACAGGGCGGCACCCGGCCGTGACGGGTGCAGGGACTGCAGGGCAGGCTCACCCGCACCAGGCGATGCGCCTGGCCGACGGGGGCCCATTTCCGGAACAGCCCGGAGCCGAACAAGCCCACCGTCGGCGTGCCGACGCCGTAGGCCAGATGGAGCACGCCCGTGTCGGCGCTGACCGCGAGGGCGCAGCGCTGGAGCAGCGCTGCGGTTTGCGGCAAAGAAGTGCGGCCGATCA
>JBBQJK010000435.1:0-1931 GCA_038325835.1 Gammaproteobacteria bacterium | reverse complement strand
GTAGCGACGGCCGTCCCGGGCGTAGCTGCGCTCGTAGTCGCCGGACGTGGACGCCGCTTCGCCGGAGGCGAGAGCCAGGCGGCCGATGACGCGCTCTGCCCGGGGATCCTTGAGTCCTATGAACCAGGCCCGGGAGCCGTTCTGTCCAAGGGCCAGCTGACTGCTGCCACCAATGTCGACCAGCGCATCGCGGATGCCGTGCTGGCCGAGGATCTGTCGCGCCTGTTCCAGGGCCGTGCCTTTGGCCATGCCGCCCAGATCGATACAGAGTGGTCGTGTGGCTGAGAGCGTATGGCCGTCGAAATGCGCATCGGCAAGGGTGCCTTGCCGGGCCTGCAGAGCCTGGAGCGCTTCGGGGGTTGGTGGCCCGGTTGCGGCAGCGAGTGCCGTGTCGCTGTCGAACTGCCAGAGCCTTACCAGGGCACAGACGCCAGGGTCAAATAGCCCCCCACTCCCGGCGTAGTAGTTGAAGGCCCCAGCGATCAGTGGCGCGAGTGCAGCGCTGACGGCGGCGGGCTCGCCCCGCGCCAGACGGTCGTTCACCCTCGCGAGTTCGCCTGTGCCGAAGGCATACCAGTCTCGTTCGGCAACCCGAAAGCGGTCTTGTACAGCGCTGGCCGCTGCCGCAGTCCGACCGGGTTCAGCGTCGCGAATCTCCAGGCGTACGTCGGTACCAAAGGCCGGAAAGCGGTGCTCCGAGACGACCGCGTTATCGCAGCCAAGCAGCCCGGCCACTGCCAGCAGCGTGGCGCCGGCCAGACGTGCGTTCAGGCGCGCCGCGTCCTCTCGTTGGTCCTGTGAGCGAGGCGGGCATCCAGCGTGTCGAAGAGCGTTGCGGCCACGTCCAGCCCGCCCAGCTTCTGCAATTCACGGATGCCCGTAGGGCTGGTGACGTTGATCTCGGTGAGGTAGTCCCCGATCACGTCCAGGCCGGCGAAGAGCACGCCGCGCTCCCGGAGGACGGGTCCTACCTGGGCACATATCCACGCGTCCCGCGCAGTGAGTTCCCGCACCTCCGGCTGGGCGCCCGCGACGAGGTTCCCCCGGTTGTCGTCGGGGGGGGGAATCCGGGCCAGGACGCGGCTCACCGGCTGCCCGTCCACGAGGATGATGCGCTTGTCACCCCGGGTGATTTCCGGAATGAAGGTCTGGGCCATGGCGTATTGCTGGCCGTAGTCCGTGAGGGTTTCGAAGACGACGTTGGCATTGTTGTCACCCTGGCTCAGGACAAAGATGGAGCGCCCGCCCATGCCGTGCAGCGGCTTGACGACGATGCGCCCGTGCTCGGCCAGGAACGCCCGCATGTCCCCCATCGAGCGGGTGATGACGGTCTCGGGGCAGCACTGGGGAAACCAGGCCGTGTACACCTTCTCATTCATGTCCCGAAGGCTCTGGGGCTTGTTGACGACCATGACCCCCAGGAGTTCCGCTCTTTCGAGGAGGTAGGTGGTGTAGATGTACTCCGTGCCGAAGGGCGGGTCCTTGCGCATGAGGATCACATCGAGTGTTGACAGAGCGCGTTCCTCCCGGGGGCCCAGCTCGAACCAGTCGGTCTTGCTGTCCGCAACCCGCAGAGCGCGGGCGCTGCCCTGAGCCACGCCATTGCGCAACCGCAGGTCGTGCTGCTCGAAGTACCACAGCGCGTAGCCGCGCCGCTGGGCCTCCAGGAGCATGGCCAGCGTACTGTCCTTGGCGGGATTGATGCCCGGGATCGGGTCCATCACCACGCCAAGTTGCGGCTTACCGGTCGTCATTGCTTCGTCCTTAAGTCAAATGCGGTCGTTAACGGTGATCCGGTGCGGCCGACCCCGTTTTTGCGACACCGTGCCTATTCTGGCCCGCCACTGCTGAAATGGCACGGAGGCGGGGAGTATCATCACCGCGGGTCTTGACGGTGCGTTTGGCGGCTTCTGCATGGCCGGGTCTCATTG
>JBBQJK010000434.1:0-1938 GCA_038325835.1 Gammaproteobacteria bacterium | reverse complement strand
ACGCCCACCTCGATGACCGTGGTGGCGACCAGCAGCTGCACCTTGCCTTGAGTAAAGGCCTTCATTACCCGTTCCTTGTCCGCGGGGCTCATCCGGCCGTGAATGAGCCCCACCCGGACGTCCGGCAGGGCTTCTGCCAATGCTTCGGCCGTCGGCTCCGCGGCCTCCGACTCGAGATGCTCCGACTCCCCGATGAGCGGGCACACCCAGTACACCCGGGCGCCGGACCGGCAGGCTGCCTGGACGCGGGACACCACCTCCGGGCGCCGCCGGTCGGGCAGGGCGACGGTGGCCACCGGCTGACGGCCCGGTGGCAGCTCGCGGATGACGGAGCTGTCCAGGTCCGCGTAGAGCGTCATGGCCAGCGTGCGGGGAATCGGCGTGGCGGTCATCACAAGCTGATGGGGCTTGAGCGGCCGGCCGCCGACGCCCCCACCGGCGCCCTTGTCCATAAGACGGAGCCGCTGGTGCACGCCGAAGCGGTGCTGCTCATCCACGATGACGAGCGCGAGGCTGCGATAGTTCAGGCCCTCCTGAAACAAGGCGTGGGTGCCGACGATCACTTGGGCAGTGCCGTCTTCGATAGCGGTGTAGGTCCGGCTGCGGGCTTTGGCGCCCAGGCTGCCGGAGAGCCAGGCCACGGTCACGCCCAGGGGCTCGAACCAGCGGCGGAAGGATTCCCGGTGCTGCTCGGCCAGCAGCTCCGTGGGCGCCATGATCGCCGCCTGATGTCCATGGGCGACCGCCAGCAGCGCACTGGCGGCAGCCACGACCGTCTTGCCGCAACCCACGTCCCCCTGCACCAGCCGCAGCATCGGACAGCCGCTGGCGAGATCCGCATCGATATCGGCCAGGGCTGACTGCTGGCCCCGCGTCAGTTCAAAGCCGACGTTGGCGAGAAAATCCTGGCGCAGTTGCTGGGCCCGCTCGCTGCTCATCACTAGAGTCACCGCCGCATCCTCGCGGGCCTGCTCCCGGATTTGGCGAAGGCTCAGGTGCTGGGCGAGCAGTTCCTCGAGGGCCAGACGGCGCTGGCACGGGTGCATTCCGGTGCTGAGCAACTGCAGGTCGGCGCCTA
This sequence comes from Gammaproteobacteria bacterium, assembly GCA_038325835.1. Lineage (GTDB taxonomy): Bacteria > Pseudomonadota > Gammaproteobacteria > Steroidobacterales > SHZI01. Next base: position 860 of record JBBQJK010000434.1, on the reverse strand, counting down.
CCGGCGGCCGGTGCACGTAGCGAAGCGCTGCGACGAGGCCCGGCAGTTGGAGCCCCTGGAGCGTGTTTAAAGGCAGTTCGTCGGTGAGTGCCGGAAGGAGCTTTTCGAGCGCCTGGCTTGTCAGGTCCCGGAGCCGGAACTGGGTGAGGCCCTCGACGGTCGGGTAGACGGCGGTCAAGCGTTCATCCAGCGGCAGGGTCTGGCCGGTCGCGACAATCCGGTATTCCGGGTGGACCATTTCCGGGCCCAGGGGTCCGGGGCGAACCTCGCCGAAGCAGCGGACCCGCGCGCCTGTTGCCAGGGTGGCCTGCTGCGCCCGGGAGAAGTGAAAGAAGCGCAGGGTCAGTTGGCCGGTATTGTCGGTCAGACGCACGAGCAGGCTGCGTCGGCGCCTGTAGGTGACGTCCGCCAGCGCTACTTCCCCTTCCACGACCACCCGTTGTCCGGCGCGGAGCGAGCCTAGAGGCGCCAGCCGCGTTCGGTCTTCGTAGCGCTGGGGCAGAAGAAACAGCAGGTCCAATGGCCGCCCGACACCAAGAGTGGCCAGACGCTCGGCCACCGCCGGCCCAACACCGCGCATGGCCCCGCGCAGGGCGCGCAGCTCGTCGGCGGGCTTCAGGGCACCAGGACCGCGTCCGCCTCGACAGCGGCGCCCCGCGGCAACGACGCAACGCCGATGGCCGCCCGAGCCGGGTAGGGCTTGGTGAAGAACTCGGCCATGACCTCGTTGACCAGCGCAAAGTGGCTCAGATCCGTGAGGAACACGGTGACCTTCACGGCATGGTCGAGAGACGAGCCGGCAGCCTCTGCCACCGCGGCCAGATTGCGGAATACCTGCCGGACCTGGTCGCGCATTTCTC
>JBBQJK010000433.1:0-1944 GCA_038325835.1 Gammaproteobacteria bacterium | reverse complement strand
GTTGCACGCTGGCGAAATCCCGCGACCGGCAAGCCGGAGCTCGTGCACACGCTGAATGGCTCCGGCGTGGCCGCCGGTCGAGCGCTCATTGCCGTCATGGAAAACTACCAGAACGTCGATGGGACGATTACCGTGCCGCCGGTGCTGGCGCCTTACATGGGCGGCGTCAAGAGCTTGCCGGCAGGTTCTGCAGCCGGATGACTGCCCGCGCCCGGGGCGCCGCGCTGGCGGGCTCTCTGGGGCTTTTGCTCTGGGGCACGATCCTTGCCGTTCTCGCGGCCACTCTGGTGGGCCCAGGTCCCGGATTGCCGGGGACAGGGATCAACTACCCGCCCGCGCCCCGGGGAACGGTCTCCGACGGCTACCACGGCACCCGGGTCGCTGATCCCTGGCGCTGGCTCGAGTCAACCGACTCGCCGGCGACCAAAAAGTGGGTTCTTCAACAGAACCAGCTGACGGAACACTACATTGGCCGCCTGCCTCGCAGGTCCCAGTTCGCGGCCCGCATGCAGGCGCTGCTCAACTACGAGCGTCGCGGGGTACCAGACAGGGAGAGTGGTGTGTATGCCTATCGCTGGAACCCGGGCAACGCAGAGCAGGACGTGCTCCGGGTCACCCGGGATCTGGCCCGGCCCGGCAGCCTCCTCGTCGACCCGCTCGCTGTCCGTGCCGACGGCACCGTGTCGATTGGGGGTTTCAAACTGAGCCCGGACGGCTCGCGCCTTGCTTATGGCCTGTCCGATGGCGGCAGCGACTGGCAGCGCTGGTTTGTCCGGGAGCTGGCGACGTCTGCTGATGTGCAGGAAGTACTGACGGGCACAAAGTTCACCTCGGTCAGCTGGTCCCGCGACGGGCGTGGGTTCTACTACAGCCGCTATCCGGGCGATCCAGTCAACGGCTACGACGATGCTCGCCAGGTGGCGGTCTATTTCCATGTGCCCGGGACGCCCCAGGCGAATGACCCGCTGATCTACGCCGTCACGGATCATCCCGCGCGGGACCCCTATGGCACCGTGACCCCTGACGGTCGTTTCCTCGTGCTGAATATCGAGGACGGTTACGTCACCAACGGCATCTACTACCAGCGACTGGACGTGTCCGGTGGTGCCGCGCCGGTGGTGCGACTGCTGGACGCCTGGGACGGGCGCTACGAATTCCTGGGCGCGGAGGGCGAGACCTTTTACTTTCTGACGACGAACGCCGCGCCTATGGGCCGGGTGATTGCCGTTGACCTTGCCGCGCCAGAGCCGAAACGCTTGCGTGAAGTGGTCCCGCAGGATGCCGATCCCATCGAAGCCGCTGCGCTGGTTGGCGGTCGCCTCGTGGTGGAGTACATCCACGCCGTGCATTCCCGCCTGCGGCTTTACACGCTGGATGGCGCCGCCACCGCCGAAGTTCAGCTGCCAGGCCAGGGGTCGGTCGATGGCTTGTTCGGTGTCCCCGCCAATCCCGAGGCCTTCCTCACCTACACTGACTTCACCGCTCCCCGGCGCGTCTATCGCCTCGACGTGGATTCCGGGACACTCACAGCCACTGGCGCTGCGGGCAGGAACGCGGATTCTGGCCGGTACGTCAGCGAACAGATCTTCTATACGAGCGCCGATGGGACCCAAGTGCCCATGACGATCGTCCGGAGCCGGGACGTGCAGCCCAACGGACAAACGCCCACGGTGCTTTACGGCTACGGTGGCTTCAACGTGGCACTGCTACCCGCGTACTCGGCAGCGCGCATGGCCTGGATCGAGGCGGGTGGGATCTATGCCCAGGCTAACCTCCGCGGGGGCGGTGAGTACGGTGAGGCGTGGCATCTGGCGGGTACGCGCCTCAACAAGCAAAAGGTCTTTGACGACTTCATTGCGGCGGCCGAATGGCTGATTGCCAGCGGGATCACGTCCCCGGAGCACCTGGCGATCTGGGGCGGCAGCAATGGCGGCCTGCTGGTGG
>JBBQJK010000432.1:0-1974 GCA_038325835.1 Gammaproteobacteria bacterium | reverse complement strand
CAAAACCATTTTCATTCAAATAGGTCTTCGGGTCCAACACCAGAAAGCCTTTCGCGGTGCTGATCAGCAGCCGCCCGTCCGGCGTGGCGTTCATCACGAGAACCATCGGCACGTCCGGGTTGTTCTCGAAGTTGGCCAGGTCCGGCAACTGCTTCTGCTTCTTCAGGTCGTACTGCATCACCCGCTTGCCCGTCTCGGAGACGAAGATCAGGCGGGTGTCGTTATCGGCGAGGACGGTGCTGGTGACGGCCAGGAAGCCGAACATGCCGCCATTGGCGACGGTGGTGTACTCCTGCACCAGCTTGCCGGCGGCGTTGTGGCGGAACACGTGGCCGTCGCCGATCACGTCCCGCCCCGGCAGCAGGCGGAACCTGGTCGTCACTGACGGATGCCCCGTCTGGGTGCCCATCATGTGCTCACCAAAATAGAGGCTCCCGTCCTGGCCGAAGGTAACGCTGGAGTACATGCGGTAACTTTTCCTTGGCTTCCTTGGCCAGCTTCTCGAAATCGGCGTTGTTGCCGAACTGGATCTGCTGATTGGTGTACAGGCCCACCGACGCGCCCAGGTACTTGTTGGAGCGGGCCTGCTCCAGCACGAAGGCCCCGAAGTCCGCGTAGCTCAGCATCGTGCCCTTGGGCGAGGAGGTATTCACCGACAGCTGAGAGTTCTTGCGGGCCGGTTCCTCGACGAGGAACGGCGGCCGGAAAATCACGTACTCGAGACCGCTGGCGCGCACCAGTCCCTCCATGTCTTGCATGTTCTGGTAGAGATAGCGGGATTTCCATAGCCAGTTAAGCCGGACATCCCCGGACGCAGGCTTGACCAGGGGGAACTCGTCTTCGACCCCCAGGGAGCTCGCCACCAGCAGGCGCCGGTTACCCTTCTTCTGCATCGCCGCGATGATATTGGCTGTGCCCGCAGTGTAGAGGTCGAAGGTGGCCGGCGTTTCTGCCGTGTCGGTGGGGTCCACCCGGGGGCCGACCATGGAGACCACCACCTCCGTGCCGGTCATGGCGGCTTCTCGGGATGCAAGGTCGTAAACGTCGCCCTTGAGGACCTTCAAGTGCGGATCCTTGAGCGCGACATCCTTGAGCGCGACATCCTCGGGCCGCCGTGCGACCCCGGTTACCGTGTAGCCCGCCGCCAGTGCCTGCCGGATGATCTCCGTCGAGCTCTTCGCGCTGGCGCCGATGACGACCAGTCCCGGCGCCTGCTCGCCGGCAGTCGCGGGGCCCGGGAGCAGGGCCATGCCGACGCCCAGGAGAAGTCCGGCCAGCGCGGCGACGATTCCGGTCTGGCGATTCCGCTGCCTGTCATTCCGGCGCATGGCTGGGCTCCGTGGGATCCGGCAGATGCCAGTGCTACTGTAGTCCGCAGCCCACTGCTTTGCACCATTGAAGGAGCCTCCACCCATGTCGCACCCCCGCCCGCGGCCACCCCTCGGGTCCGTGCGCTCTGGTCTGGCCGGCTTCGTTGCCGGCGCGCTGCTCATCCCCGCCCTGACGAGCGTTGCTGAGCAGACCTACACGTGGGGCGAGCAGTACCGGACCATATGAAGCGCGACGTGGCGGCGTCGGGCGCCGCGATGACCGAGGACTTCAGCTGGTACACCGTGAAGGAGGACGGGCCGAAAGAGATGGTCCGGGGCCGGGAAGCCACCATGGCGCGTCTCAGGATGTTCTTCGACTCCCCCGTGTGGACCACGAATGACTCGGCGGTGCACCGGCTGGGGATGGTCGGCAACACCCTCGTGCAGGTCGAGATCGACTCGCTGCAGATGAACGGCAAGCCGGTGCGCCAGACCTCCCTGCACGTCTACGAATTCAAGGACGGCAAGCGTTGGCGGGAGTTCGCCTTCTACCCGACGGACCTGCAGGAGCGCCCGTAGGAGCGCCTTCAGGCGCGATCCGAATTTACGCCGATAGTGACCGCGCCTGAAGGCGCTCCTACGGGCCCTCCTACGGGGAGGGTGT
>JBBQJK010000431.1:0-1983 GCA_038325835.1 Gammaproteobacteria bacterium | reverse complement strand
CCTCTGGATCATGGTGCCGGTGGGTGACCTGCTGGTTCCGGCGCTAATGGAGCTGACGACCAGCCTGACCATCAACGGGCTGCGCCTGCTTGGCAGCGTTGCTGTCGCGGACGGGAACCTGCTTGTCGTTGGCGGCACGCGGTACACGATAATTAAGGAGTGTTCCGGGCTCGACTTCCTGCTGGGCAATCTCCTGGTCTCCCTGGTGTTTGCCAATCTGATCTACCGGACGACGGCCCGGAAGGCCTGGTACGTGCTCGCGTCGCTGCCCGTGGCCATATTGGCGAACAATCTGCGCACGATATCCGTGATCCTCTTTACAGCAGGTGGCATCGACCTGGCCGCCGATCATGCCGCCTACGGCTGGCTGCTCTTTTTTCTCGCCATGGTCGGGCAGATGGCGATCGGGCTGCGCTTTCAGCAACCGGGAGTGGCTCCCGGGGCTGACCACGATTCGGCCGTGAATGCTGGAACTCCAGCGCGGGCGGTGCGTCATTCTCTGGTAGTCGCGGCCGGCGGCTGCGTTTTTCTGGCCGCACTGGCCCCCGCTTATGCGCGCTACCTCCTGGAGCCGGATACCGGCCCGGCGCCCGTCGCGCTGTGCCTGCCGGGGTCCATCGAGCGGGTCCCGGAGTTACCCACTGACGCTGGCGCGTGGCGTCCCGCCTTCCCGACAGCCAGCGCCCGGGTGCACGGTGTGCTCAGCAGCGCTACGCAGCCGGTGGAGCTCTTCGTGGCCTATTACTGGCGGCAGAGGCCGTCGGGCAAGCTGATCGCCTGGAACAATCGCGCCTACGACGGGACGCACTGGCGGTACATGACGAGCGGCATGACCAGCGTGAATATTTCGGGCGCGCCCCTCCGCGTCCTGCGTACCCGCCTGGCCGGACCGGACGGGCAGCGCCGCCTCGTATGGCAGTGGTACTGGGTCGACGGGCAATACACCGGACAGGCCTGGGCCGCCAAGCTGCTCCAGGCGCGGGGGGTGTTGTTAGGGCGGGAGCTGCGCTCGGCGGCGCTGCTTCTGTCTGCGGCCGAGTCCGCTGCCGCCGAAGAATCTGGCAGCACGGCGCCGGCCGATCTACAGGCAGCGCTGGACCAGGAGCCCGCTATCGCGGCAATGCTGCAGGGAGCGGCCAGGGCTGACAACCCTGGCCGCTCCTGTAGATGACTATTCCGCTGCCGTTGACTTCCGGCGGCGGGCGATGAATATGCCGCTGCCGAGCCCCACCACCACAAGACCGAGCATGCCGGGGGCGGGCAGGGGTGTGCCGTTGCCGGGTGAGCCAGGGCCCGGACGCGGGGTGTTCGTCTGAATCCACTGCACGAACTGATTCCACCAGTTCCACAGATTGATGTGATTTCCCTGGGCGAGGGCCGGGGCCGAGGCAAGCGGGCCGGCGGCGATCACGGCCAGCATGAGCATACGTAGTCTGGGCGACTTCATCGGTTTTACGTCCCTGTAATTGTGCAACCTGGGAATCTTCAAAGCAGGATTCATGCCAGGTGAAAAAGTTCAGCGCTTTCAAGGCTCCGGCTTGGACGGTGATAATCCCTCGCAGGCACCTGTAAATTTCTTCCCGCGGTGCACCCGGAACTCTTGTGACACGCGTCTCGGAAATTCCCCCCCCCGGCCCGGGGAGGGCAGCCCAACGTGCCGGGTGCCGCCGTCGGGTGCCGCGCCCCCGCTGGCTTCAGGACATAAGTCCGGTCCACCTCGGCGGTGCTGTAAAGCTTGGCGACGTCCGCACGGGCTGGCGGCATTCAGGTCCCCGCCCGGGGATGGGCCAGCTGGCCCCCCAGCCACACGGCCGTTGCCCGGCAGCCGAGGCACACGCTGAGCTCCATCCCCGCGACGAACAGTTCCGTCTGCACCGGCGCCCAGCGATCCAGGAACACGTCGCCGCCGTTCACCCGGTTCCAGTAGGCGACCTTCTGGTCCCGGATGGCGGGCGGGAACTGGGGGTTGGCCTGCAGTTGCTC
>JBBQJK010000430.1:0-1995 GCA_038325835.1 Gammaproteobacteria bacterium | reverse complement strand
TTCTCAACGCAGTAGACGAGCGGCGTCGCCAGACGAATCCGGCCTGAGACTGTCCGGAAAATCGATGCTGTTGTGGACTGCGGGAGTAACTGATGGCTAGCAAGTGGCGCAAGAGACGGAATACCGAGGCTCCGGAGCTGGAGATCACGGCCTTCATGAACCTGATGGTCGTGCTGGTGCCGTTCCTGCTGATCACTGCGGTGTTCTCTCGGCTGGCAATCATCGAGCTGAATCTGCCAGCGGCCTCCACTGCCGCGACGGATGAGCCGATGTTCCAGCTGGAAGTCACTGTGCGCAGCGATGGCCTGGAGGTCGGCGAGCGGACCAATGGGCTGCTGACGCGTCTGCCCCGCACGGACGGCAAGTACGACTTCAAGGGGCTTGCCGCCTATCTCCAGCGCGTGAAGGCCAGCTACCCGGATATGTCGAACGCCACAGTCCTCATGGAGCCCAATGTGCCCTACGACACGCTGGTCCAGGTCATGGACGCGCTGCGCTTCTTTGAGGCGAAGCAGCTGGATGGGCAGGTCGTCCAGGCGGAGCTGTTCCCGGATATTTCTATCGGAGATGCACCCCTCACGGGTGCTGCTCCGGCGCAGGGGGGCTGAGTCGTGCAGATGTCAAAACGGGCGCTGCGGATGGAGCGGCATCACAAGCGCATGAAGGGCGGTTCGGCCCTGAACCTGGTGTCCATGATGGACATCTTCACGATCCTGGTATTCTTCCTGCTGGTCAGCTCCGCCGAGACCGAGGTCCTGCCGAATCCGAAGGAGATCCAGTTGCCGGAGTCAGCAGCGCTGGAGAAGGCCCGGGAGTCGGTGGTGGTCATGGTGACGGACGATCAGATCCTGGTACAGGGCCGACCGGTGGCCACCGTCGCCTCGGCCATGGCCGGCGACGCACTCGTGATCCCGGCGCTCCAGACGGCGCTGCGCCAGCAGACAGACCGGGTACTCATTGCCCAGGCCAAAGCCGACATCGGCGCTCGTGAGGTCACCATCCTGGGTGACAAGGACCTGCCTTATCGGCTGCTGAAAAGGGTAATGGCGAGCTGTACAGCCGCCGACTTCGGCCGGATTTCCCTCGCGGTCGTGCAGAGAGATGGTGCGCCGGCCCCGGCCCAGGTGGCTGCACTGTGAGCGCCGCAGCCACGCTGAAGCCCGGGCTGTTCATGGCACCGTACCGCACTTACCGGCTGCCCTGGGACGTCTCCCTGGACGAGGAGCAGCGCTTTCGCCAGATCGCGAAGCAGGTGGGGATCGCGGCGCTGGTGTTCTGCATTCTCATGTCGCTGCTGCCGCTCCCGGAGACTGATCCCACCTTGACCCAGCCCGTGCCGCCCCGCCTCGCGCGGCTGGTGCTGGAGAAGCCTGCGCCCATTCCTCAGCCGGCGCCGGTGATCAAGCCGGAGCGCCCGGAGCCGGTGGTGGAGACGCGGACCGAACCGGTGGCCCCGACGGACAAGCCGGTGGTGGCCAAGGTCAGGCCGGACGCTGAGCGCAAGACCTCCGTGCGGGAGAAGGCTGGCAAGGCGGGCCTGCTGCCCTTCGCCGATCAGCTGGCGGATCTGCGCGACAACCAGGCCCTGACGAGTATCACGTCGGGTGGTACGAGCTACACCGGAGCGGTGGGCGACGCGCCCCGGGTTGAGCGCGCGCTGATCACCTCGAAGGCCGGCGTGGGCAGCGGCGGGATCAACACGGCCGGCTTCAGTCGCAACACCGGCGGCTCGGGCCTCGGTGGCCGGGCAACGACTCAGGTCGCCAGCGGTGTCGCCGCCCTCGGCGGGGGCAGTGCGGGTGCCGGGGCCAGTGCTGGCGATCAGGATGGTAACGGCGCCGGTCAGCGGGCCGGCCGCAGCCGCGAAGAAATCGAGATGGTCTTCGATCAGAACAAGGGCGCGATCTACTCGCTGTACAACCGGGCGCTCCGCAACAATCCGGCCCTGCAGGGCAAGCTGGTCCTGAAGCTGACCATTGAGCCAACGGGGCAGGT
>JBBQJK010000429.1:0-2009 GCA_038325835.1 Gammaproteobacteria bacterium | reverse complement strand
GGGCCCCTCCGCCACCTGGACGGTGCCCAGAATCCCAACCTGCGTGTGCCAGGCACCGCGCGGTGCCACGCGACACGCCTCGACCACGAGGTCATTGAACATGCAGCCGCCGTCGAGAAAGCCGGCAGCCACGAAAAACGCCGCCGGCAGCCGGAACTGCTGCAGCACCGGCAACGCCACCTGGTAGTTGTCGGCGTAACCGTCGTCGAAGGTGATGGCTACCGCTCTCGGTGGCAGGGTGCCGTCCCGCAACTGCTCGAGACCCTCAGACAACGAGACGACGTTAAAGACGTCAGCCAAGGCCTGCATATGCACCGCGAATGCCGGTTTTTCCAGCAGGTCCGGATTCATGGGGTCCGGCACCTCGGGCACCCGGTGGTAGTGCAGGATGACGAGCCGCCGACCCTCAGGGCCCACCGACAGCCAGCGGCCCGCGCCACGAAATCCCGCATCGGTCACGGCCTGCAACATTAGCGGGGCTCAGGCAACGCGACGCCGGACCGGGCGAGGCCGGCGTAAACCGGCTGGTAGCGCGCCACCGAAGACTGCCAGGTTCGCTCATCGAGAACCCACTGCCGGGCCCTGCTGCTGATGGCGGGGAGATCGGAGCGGCGGAGCGCGGCGTCCAAGCCTGCGGCCAGGGCGTCCGCATCACCGGCCCGAAACAGCAGCCCGTTGAACTCGTGCCGGATCAACTCCCGGTGGCCGGCCACGTCACTGGCCAGCACCGGCTTGCCCGCGGCCATCGCCTCCAGGGGCTTCAGGGGTGTGACCATGTCAGTCAGCGGCGTGGATGGCCGGGGGTAGACCAGCAGGTCCATGGCACCGTAGTAGGCGCCCACCTCGCCGTGCGGCACCCGGCCCGTGAAGATCACGACACCCTCCAGCCCGAGCGTCGCAACCTGGCGCCGGAGGCGCTCGTCCTCGGCACCACCGCCCACCAGTAGCACCCGGAAGTCGGTGCGGCTGCCCTTGAGGATCGCTGCTGCAGACACGAGCAGGTCAAGACCCTCCCAGTTGAAGAAGGAACCGATGAAGCCCAGCAGACGCTGACCGCCGGTCGCGTGCTGCTGGCGGATGGCGGCTGAGCCCGGGTGCGCCGCGCCAAACTGTTCCGTGTCGACGGCGTTGGGAATGATGGTCACCTTGCCGGGCGCCACGCCCCGCGCACAGATCTCCGTCCGCAGGCCCTCGCAAATGGTCGTTACTGCCGCGGCACGCCGGAGCACAAAGGTCTCCAGCGCCCGGGACAGCCAGAAGCGCAGGCTGCCCTTTGCGGTCAGGCCTTCGGTCACGGCGGCCTCCTCCCAGGAGGACCGCATTTCATAGACCACCGGGATGCCGAGGCGCCTCCCCACCTGAAGGGCAGCGAGACCCGTCAGGCAGGGCGAGTGGGCGTGGAGAATATCGGGCCGGTTCGTGCGGGCGATCGCCTCCGCCCGGGCGCTGAGCGTCGCGATGGTGGCCAGCTGCTCGGCCACGGGCTGCTGCGCCAGCCACCCAGGCCGGGTTGGCGTCCTCAGGAAATGCAGACCTGCCACCTGCTCCTCGATGGCGATGGACGGGTGCCGGTCGCTGGTGACCTGCAGAGTTTCCCACCCGCGGACGGCCTGCTCCTTAAGGATGGCGGCAGTGCGAAAGGAGTAGCCATCCTGGATCGGCAATGAATGATCGAGTAGGTGCAGGATGCGCAAGCGGCTACAACAGCAGTTCCGCCGGCGGCGGATGACTGAGAAAACTCACGGGACTGGCCGACAGGCCATAGGCGCCTGACTGGAACACGACTACCAGGTCGCCGATCTCGGCGCGGGCCATCTCCATGTTATCGGCCAACAGATCCAGCGGCGTGCACAGCGGCCCCACGACGGTCGCCAGTTCCCTGGGCCCCTCTGCCACCCGGTTGCCGATCAGGACGGGATAGTTCTTGCGCAACACCTGACCAAAATTGCCCGACGCGGCCAGGTGCTGGTGCAGCCCGCCATCGGTAACCAGAAAGACCCGGCCCCGGG
>JBBQJK010000428.1:0-2020 GCA_038325835.1 Gammaproteobacteria bacterium | reverse complement strand
GCCGACAACTCGACGTTGAGCTTTGTCCGGCGCGCCGGCGCCGCGGTCGTCGATGTCGCACTGAATTTCACGCCGGAGCCACGACCGGGCTACCGGCTGGGGGTTGCCCAGGCGGGCCCCTGGCGAGAAGTGCTCAATTCCGATTCACGCTTCTATGGCGGCAGCGATCTGGGCAATCCCGGCCTCCACCAGGCAGAAGCGGTGCCTGCCATGGGGCAGCCCTGGTCCATCGTGGTCACGCTACCCCCGCTGGCGGGTGTGGTCTTGCAACCGGCGCCCTAGATCCAGCGCATCAACCCCAGTTCATAGGGGTGCGACAACTGGGGGTGCCAGGGGGCGGCGCGGACCTGGTAATGCAACGCTCCACACCAGGGTGGCCGCAGCTCAACCCGGTAGCGATGCACACCCTCGCCATCAGTCCGGCCGATGGCCGTGAAGTCCTGCACGAAGACCTGCTCATCGCCGACCAGTCGCAGGCCGGACTCCGCCATGCTCCGATCGGCAAACTTGCGGACCGGTACCGTGAGGTCGGAACAGATTTCCCGGGACACCACGCACTCAAGCCGGATATCGCCAGGATCTAGTCCATTCAGTGTGACGTCGACTTCCAGGGTGACGCTACCGTTGAATTCAATCCGGTTGCCTACCGAACTCGTCAGTCGCAGGGTGACACCCGGCCAGGCCGCCCGCACCTGCCGCTTCCAGCCCGCAAGGCTTCGGGCCGCCGCGTAGCCCTCCACCGCCAGCTCCCGGCCGCGACGAGCCGCAGGCCCGTAGAACAGCACCGAGTAGTCATGCACGGTGCGGTTCATGTTGAAGTGGGGAAGAATGGTCGACATGGAGCGTTTGCACTTGCGGACCCAGCCCGGGGAGTAGCCGAGGCGTTCATCCCTGGCGTAATACAGGGGAATGACCTCGTCCTGCAGGATCTCGTACAAAGTCCGCGAATCGTGCCGATCCCGCTCGGCCGGGTCGTTGACCTGGATTGACGGCGGAATTGCCCAGCCGTTTTCCCCGTCGTAGGCTTCAGCCCACCAGCCATCGAGCACGCTGACGTTAACAGTGCCGTTGATGGCAGCCTTCATGCCCGAGGTGCCACTCGCCTCCATCGGGTGGACCGGCGTGTTCAGCCACACATCCACACCAGACGTCAGCAGTCGGCCAAGGCCCATGTCGTAGCCTTCCACCAGCAGCAGTTTTCCCGAAAATTCGGGCAGGCTGCTGACCCGGTGCAGCTCCTGCATCAGAAGCTGCGCCGGGCGGTCCGCCGGGTGGGCCTTGCCGGCGAAAATGAAGACCACCGGCCGCTCATCCTTGTCGACGATTTCCTTCAGCCAGCCGAGATCCTGCAATAGCAGCGTCGCCCGCTTGTAGGTGGCGAAGCGCCGGCCGAAGCCGACCGTCAGCACGTCGGGCCGCTCGGGATCCAGGTACTTGAGTAACCGGTGGGCGTGAGCTTCGGAGAGCTGGTTCCGCGCGTGTTGCCGGCGTAACCGGTCCCGGAGGCCAGTGAGCATGGCGGCCTTTACCTGCTGTCCGACATACCAGAAGCGCCCATCGGGGATCTCCTGGATCTGCCGCATCAGGTCCCGGTCCATCAGTTGATAGCGCCAGGAGGGGCCGATGCTCTGTTCGAGCAGATCGGCCCATTCTGTTTGCATGAAGGTCGGGACGTGCACCCCGTTGGTGACGAAGCCAATGGGATTCTCGGCCGCCGCGATCTCTGGCCAGTTCGACGCGCAAATCGCTGCAGTAGCGTGGCGATGGATGCGACTGACGCCGTTAACGTTCCTGGCACCCGTCAGGGCCAGGCGAGTCATGTTGAACCCGGAGTGCCCGCCGCTGTCCGAACCGAGATTCAGGAAGCCCTGCTCCCCGATGCCCAACTCACCGATCAGGTTACGGAAGTAGTTGACGACGACGTCCCGATCAAACACGTCATGGCCGGCAGACACCGGTGTGTGGGTGGTGAATACCGTGCAGGCAGCGACGGCTTCCAGGGCAGTGTCAAAGTCCAGGC
>JBBQJK010000427.1:0-2024 GCA_038325835.1 Gammaproteobacteria bacterium | reverse complement strand
TCCGACGGCGGTGGCGTGGCACCCTTCTTCTTGCGCCCGGGGCTCAGCTGCACGCGGCCCGTCTTGCCGCGGCGGCGTTCGTTCAGGCGCTCGACGATTTCCTGGACGGCCCGTTCGGTGTTGGCCTTGCTACCCTGCAGTTGGCCCACGATGGTGTTGTGGCCCTGGGTAATGACGTAGCGGTGCCAGTTCTCGGAGTCGACTCCCACGGGAGGGTCCGACTTGGTGATCGACTTGAGCGTGAAGGGGTCGTCGTCCAGCGGATTGGGCTTGCGGACGGGTACCGGGGCGACAGCGGCTGTTGTTGAGACCATTCCCCACGATACGCCAGTTCCCGGGCGGTGGCGATTCCCTGGCCAATCCCGGCGCCTTAAATGGGCAAATTGACCCTGAAAGGCCAGCCTGACCAAGGCGACAGCGCTAATCTTGACCCCCGGCACAGACGGCGCTGCGCAAGCCATTTAACCTTTTCCGCTCCATGGACCCCCCCCCAAACCTCTACCGTATCCTCCACGTCCAGCCGGACGCACCGGTGGAGATCATTCGTGCGAGCTACCGGACTCTGATGACGAAGCTCCGCCGGCACCCGGATCTCGGCGGGGATCACCACACCGCCACCCTCATCAATGAGGCTTACGCGGTACTCACCGACCCCGCAAAGCGGGCCGCCTACGACGACGCTTGGCGGTCCGTCGCTGCCAGGCCGCCGGGCGAACCACAGCCCGCAGCAGCGCCGCCTGCAGCCGAGTGTGTCGCGGCCTGTCAGTTCTGCGGTGCAGCCCACGGGTTCCCTGGCCGCATCCACGCCAGCGCCACCTGCACAACCTGCAACTCTCCGCTGGCGCCCGCCGGTCTCGAACGCCTTGACCCGGGCCAGCGTGCGGTCAGCCGCGTACCGCGGCGGCTCCCACTCTGTTACGTCCCGGGGTGGCCGGGTCAGAGCCCATTACCTGGGGAGACCCGCGATCTCTCCCTGCACGGCCTGCGCTTCGTGGCCCAGACTGCACTGCCGGTCACCAAATTGCTGAGAGTGGAATGCGAGGCCCTGATCGCCATCGTCCGCGTCGTGGCGTGCAGCGACAGTGACGAGCGGGACTGGCGCTGGCTGATCCGGGCGGAGTACGTGACAGTCCGCTTCCGCCGCTCGCGGGGCGGCTTCCTCGCCACGAACGCGTAGGAGCGCCGACCGGCGCGACAACACACTCAGTTGGTCATGGGTTCGGTCGCGCCGGTCGGCGCCATCGCCAGGAGCGCGTTCAGAGTGCCGGTGACTGCCAGATCCTGCTGCGCTTCCCGGCTGATGGTTGGGGTCCACTGTTCCTTGTAGGCCCCGCCCAGGAAGGATCCAAAGTACATGTGGATGCCTCCGGGTATCGGCACCCAGGTGCTGGTGGCCGGAAAGAGGTTGCGATATTTCTCCAGCTTTTCGGGTGGCCGGCCCTCGGCTGTGGCGCGATGGATGTGCCACACGGGGTACTTGAGCTCCACCAGTGTGTCACTGCCGGCAGGACGGGAATCCCACAGGATCAGCCCCGCCAGGTCATCGGGGTGCTGGTGCGCATAGTGCGCAGCCATAGCGCCGCCCATGGAGTGGCCGGCGATCACCCAGCGCTGCACCTCGGGAAAGGCGGCCCGGACCTCGTCGGCACGACCGGGAGCAAAGATCGCCATGTCCAGGGGCATCGGCACGCTAACGACCAGGTAGCCCCGTTCCGCCACCCGCCGCAGCACCGGCGCGTAGCCCCGCGGGTCGCAGGCAGCGCCAGGATAGAAAACGACCCCCGTGGTCGGCGTGCCCCCCGTGGGGCGAAACACGACGTACTGTCCGTCTTCGACGGTCACCCGCTCGTCGGAGCTCAGGGCGGCAACCGCCTCAGGGGCCGGCACGGCCCGGTTCGCCTGGGTCGAATAGAGGTAGCCCGCTCCCGCGAGAACCAGGAGAACGAGCCCGACGAGGCTGTATTTCACTGGCCTGTTCATCGCCCGAATCTCCCGGCCGCTGCCCGTGCCCGGCGAGCCCGCAG
>JBBQJK010000426.1:0-2073 GCA_038325835.1 Gammaproteobacteria bacterium | reverse complement strand
ACGGGTCGTTCGCGCTGGATGCCCGGGCCAGCACCGCGATTCGTCAGTCACTGGGCGAGGCAATCATCATTGCGGTGGCGCTTGGGGCCGCGATCATTCTCCTGCAGGTACCGATCCGGAACGCAGCGTTCAGCATCATCGGCGCAGAGCCTGAGGTCACACGCTACGGCTACCAGTACTTTGACATCCGGGTCTGGAGTGCTCCAGCAACCCTCTTCAACTTTGTTGCACTGGGCTGGCTGCTGGGGATGCAGAACGGTCGCGGCCCTCTCGCCATCACGCTGGCCATCAACCTCACCAACGTGACCCTTGATCTCTGGTTCGTGCTCGGCCTTGGGCTGAAGGTGCGGGGCGTGGCGGCAGGCGCAGTGCTGGCCGAGTTCGCCGGCGCTGCCGTGGCCACCTGGCTGCTACTGCGCGAGCTGCGGCGCTATCCCGGCACCTGGTCCGGTACCCGGCTACTGGATCTGCAGTCCTACCGTGCCCTGCTAAAAATCAACGGCAATCTGTTCATCCGCACACTGGCCCTCATGTTCACGTTTGCCTTCGTTACCGTTCAGGGCGCGCGTCTGGGCACAGTGTTTCTGGCCGCCAATGCACTGCTGATGAACTTCCAGTGGCTGACGGCTTACGCACTCGATGGGATTGCCAATGCCGCGGAGGCACTGGTGGGCAAGTCGGTCGGCGCCCGGGACAGGGACGGCATGCTGCGCGCGGTTCGCCGGACACTGGTCTGGTCCCTGGGTTTTGCTGTGCTCTTCAGCCTGTTGTTCTGGCTCGCCGGACCCGCGGTCGTCCGTATCCTCACCAGCCTGCCCGAGGTCCGTGCCACCGCTCTCGAGTACCTGCCCTGGCTGATCGTCCTGCCGCTGGTCTCGGTCTGGAGCTTCTTCTACGATGGCGTCTACGTCGGCGCCACGCTCAGCCGCGAGATGCGTGTGGTGATGAGCTCTGCGGCATTCCTTGTGTTTCTGCCCGTCTGGTTTGTGACACGGGACCTGGGCAATCACGGGTTGTGGCTGGCTTTCACCGCCTTCATGATCCTCCGTGGCCTCGGCATGCACCTGTGGTTCAATCGACTCAAGGACACGCTGATAACTGCTCCAACGATTTCTGCTACGAGCCGCCCGACATGACCGACAGGAAAGCCGCGATCAACAATCCCTGGCAAACCCTGTCCACCCGGCTCGAGTTTGAAAACCCCTGGTTTGCCATCACCACCCACGACACGGTCGCGCCCGATGGCAGCTGTCCACGCTATGGCAAGATCAGCTTCAAGAATCGCGCCGTCGCCATTCTTCCCCTGGACGACAGCCAGCACACCTGGCTCGTTGGCCAGTGGCGCTTTCCCTTGGGCGAGTACTCCTGGGAACTGCCGATGGGCGGCGCGCCCAGGGACGAGCCGCTGGAAGCTGCTGCGCTTCGGGAGCTCAAGGAAGAAACGGGCCTCACCAGCACCCGGCTCACGCATCTCCTTAAGACGCACACCTCCAATTCGGTTACCGACGAAGAGGGCTATGTGTTTCTCGCGGAGGGGCTCACACCCGGCACCCCCGAGTTCGACGAAACCGAGCAGCTGGAGATCCGCCGGCTGCCCTTCAGCGAGGCACTCGCCATGGTCATGGACGGGCGCATCACTGACGGCATCAGCATGGCGGGCATCCTGAAACTGGCCCGGATCCTGGGACTGTAATGGGGACATGCCTCATTTCTCGACCTCAAATGAGGCATGTCCCCATTACCCACGGGTAGAATGTCGTCATGGCCACCCAGACCCAGCGCAAGAAAGTCGGCCGCAAGACTGTCCGCAAGAGCGGTAGTGGTCCGATCGTGGGCGTGGTCATGGGGTCAGATTCCGACTGGCCTACGCTGCGGGCTGCCGCGGAGATTCTGCAGGAGTTCGGCGTACCCTTTGAGAAGCGCGTCGTCTCCGCCCACCGCACTCCCCAGATGATGTTTGACTACGCGGAGTCGGCCCGGGACCGGGGCCTGAAACTGATCATTGCCGGGGCCGGCGGCGCTGCCCATCTGCCCGGCATGCTGGCGGCCAAGACCACCGTGCCGGTGCTCGGC
>JBBQJK010000425.1:0-2084 GCA_038325835.1 Gammaproteobacteria bacterium | reverse complement strand
CGGGCCCCGGGTCTTCGCCACCTCTGGTGCGGGAGTGGGACAACTTCACCATTCCCTACACCTCCGGCACCACCGGCAAGCCGAAGGGGGTGCTGGTCCCGCATCGATCGCGCATCCTGACCCTGTTCGGGATGGCCGTGGAGTACGGCTGCTACGCGCCGGATGACCGCTTCCTCGCCATTGCTCCGATGTGTCACGGGGCCGGCATGATCTTTTCCCTGGCGCCGATTTTCTTTGGGGGTTATGCCGAAATCATCGACAGGTTCGAGCCAGAGGCTGTCCTCGCGAAACTGGGTAGCGGGCATTTCACGGGGTTCTTCGGCGTACCTACGCACTTCCATGCCTTGCTGGCGGGCACCTCAGCGCAACTGGCGGCCAGTCGCAGCACCGCGCTCAAGACGGTGATCTCGAATGCGGCGGCGCTGCCTCAGGCGATGAAGGAGCGGCTCGTGGCCCACTTCGGGTCCGGCCTGCTCCACGAGACCTACGGGTCCACCGAGGCCGGCATCGTCTCCAATCTGCGGCCACCCGACCAGCTCAGGAAACAGCAGTGTGTGGGCCAGCCATTTCCCTGTACGGAGATCGAACTCCGGCGCCCGGACGGCACGGTGTGCGAGCCGGACGAGGTGGGTGAGCTCTTTTCCCGCAGCCCTTATCTGTTCAATGGCTACTGGGGGCGGCCCCGGGAGACTGCCGAGGCCTTTCGGGACGGCTGGGTCTCGGTCGGCGACCTCGCCCGGCGGGACGCCGAGGGTTACGTCTACATCGTGGACCGTCTCAAGGACATGGTCATTTCCGGCGGAGTAAATATCTATCCCCGGGAAGTGGAGGAGATTCTGGTTCAGCACCCGGTCGTGCAGGAGGCCGCCGTTATCGGCGTGCCGGACGAAAAGTGGGGTGAAGTGCTTAAGGTGTTCATCGTGCTGCGGACCGGCACCGACTGCAGTGCCGAAGCGCTACTGACGTTCCTTGAGCCGCGCATTGCCCGCATGAAGCTGCCCAAACACGTGGAGTTCATTGACCAGATTCCGCGCAATGCCAATGGCAAGGTACTGAAGACGGCACTGCGGGCGAGGAGCTGACCTCGAATGGTGCCGATGGTGGAGGAAAAGCCCGTGGTCGAGTACTTCTTCGACACCTCCTGCCCGTGGAGTTACCTGGCCCTGGAGCGGGTCCGCGATGCGGCACTTCGGACCAGTGCCCGGATCGTCTACCGTCCGGTCCTCGTGGACGACCTGCTGCGACGGGTAAACCCGGACTGTCCTGTTGAGCGTACCGACCCGCTGCCGGTGCGGGCCCGCTATCAGGCCAAGGATCTTGCGGACTGGGCGCGCTACTGCGGTCTGACGCTGCGCCGCCCGGAACCCTGGCCACTGCGCGCCGAGTGGGCCCAGCGTGGCGCCGTGGTAGCGGCCGCCAGCGGCCAGGCTTTCGCTTACCTGCTCGCCATGTTCGCGGCCCTGTTTGGCACCAATCGCCGCATTGACCAGCGAGCGGTTGTGGTGGCCGTGGCCGCAGAGGCAGGTCTGGACGCCCAGGCGTTTGCGGCCGGGATTGACGACCGGGCGACACTGACCCAGGTGGAGGCCAACGGGACCAATTTGCTGGCCCGGGGCGGCTTTGGCACCCCCACACTTCTGGTCGGCGACGACCTGTATTTTGGCAATGATCGTCTGCCGCTCGTCGAGGCCGCGCTGGCCCGGCAAGGTGAGATGCGGCTGGTACTTCCTGGAGCACACGGAGCTTGAGACATGTCTGAATCAGCCATTGGTAGCGTCGGCACTTCACGCCGCAGGTTTCTCGCCGGCTCAGGCTCGCTCGCCCTGGCGCTGAGCCTGCACTATGCCCCCGATTCCGCGGCCAGTGTCACTGCGGAACAGCTGCCCTATGGCGCCTGGGAGGATCTCATGCGCAGGAAGTGGACCTGGGATCGGGTCGCCCACGGGACCCACGGTACCAACTGCACGGGCACCTGCGCGTTCAACGTCTACGTGAAGAACGGCATCGTCTGGCGCGAGGAGCAGCAGGGCGAGTACGGCCGGTCTGAAGATGCGCCGGACTATGGCCCCCGGGGCTGCCAGAAG
>JBBQJK010000424.1:0-2089 GCA_038325835.1 Gammaproteobacteria bacterium | reverse complement strand
AAGAACGAGGCGGCCATGAACCAGAACTCGTTGACCCCGTAGCGCTCGACGCCGAAGCGCGACAGCTGTTCAAAGCCGATAAAGGCCACCGTGTAGACGATGGCGCCGAAAAGGGCTCCGACCTTCCAGCCCGCTGAGCGTGGCTGGCCCCGAACGGCAACCCACCACCACACCGCGAGGAAGATCGCGGTGTAGACATTCAGCATCGTGAGCCACAAGGGCGCCTTCTGAAAGTAGTGGTTGATCCAGAACGCGCCGGCACCCATGAAGTTCAGCAGTACGTACTTCCACTCCGGCAGGGGCGCCCGCAGCACCTTTTCCCACATCAGCACCAGGAAGATGTAAACCGTCCAGATGCCGAAGAGCAGTTCGTAAAACTGGACCTTGCCAGCCCACGCGGGATCGATCACCAGCATCTGCTACCTCAGTTCGCTGCAGGAAGAGCCGTACTTGAAACAACTGTAGCAGCGATGGTGTTCGAGTAAAACCCGGTGGCCCAGGGCCTCTTCGAGTGAGGCACCCTGATCATAGCGAACGTCGTCATCCACCAGGGTGCAGGCGTAGATGCGCATCTGGCCACCCTTCTTCACGGCCATCTTGCTGAACCCACACATGAAGGCGCGGCGGGTGACCTCGGTCTGGTAGCGGGTCATGCAGTCCTCGGTGATGCGTGGCACCGGGCGTTCTTCGCCGGGTGTCCCAAAATCCGGAAAGGCAACTATGCGCAGGTCCGCCGGGAGGCCTGCGGCCGCCAGCACTTGCCTGAACTCCTGATCCACCTCCGCCTCATCGCGCCCCGGCTGCATTTGCCGGGCGAGGGACACACTGAAGCCGGCCTTGTGCAGCGCCCGCAGGCCCTGCAGGGCGAGACGGAAATTGCCAGCCCCCCGGCCTGCGTCGTGCCTGGCCTCGTCGGCGAAGTCGAAGCTCACCCGGAACGCGATCGGGTGCGCCGACCCGGCGAGCTTGCGGATCTGGGTGAGGCGCCGCACCACCGGCGCCGTGCCGTTGGTCAGGACGAGGCAGGGCCGCAGGCTGGCGGCGTACTCGAGAATCGCCACCATGTCCTTGACGATGAAGGGCTCACCGCCAGTAAAAGAGAATTGCCGGACATTCAGCCCGATTGCGGCATCCATCAGCGGCCGGACGTCGCCCAGGGTGATGCGCTGCAGACGATTGTCGCCGGGGCGTGAGCCCTCGAGACAGAAGGGGCAGTCGAGGTTGCAGGCCGTGCCGGTGTGAAACCAGAGCTCGTCCAGGGCATGGGGCTGGATGTAGCCCACGCCGGAGGCCGTCACCAGGAGTCCTCGTCCGTGCGGAATTCCATCGGGCCCAGGGGCTGGTAACGTCGCGCGAGCCGCTGGGGCGGAACCCCCAGCATGTACGCCAGAGCGAGCAGCCGGTTACCGATGCTCCGCCACAGCCAGCCGTCACGTTCCCAGCGGCGGGGAGACACGCCGATGCCCGCAGGCAGGCTGGCGAAGGTCCCCATCTTCCGCAGGGCGCGCACGAGCGGCACCTCCTCGAACAGCGGCGTATCCGCAAAGCCGCCGACAGCGTCGTAAGCGCCGCGGGAAACGAAGAGGCCCTGGTCGCCATAAGGAATACCGAAGCGGGTCCGCCAGTTGATCAGGCGGGCCAGCAACCGCTTGTACCAGGTGGACGGTCCCGTGAAGCGAAACGAAAAAAAGCCCCCGGGCGCGCCGGTCAGGTGCCGGCCCCGGATCAACTCCACGCTCTCCATGGGCGGCTCCGCATCCGCGTGCAGAAACCAGAGTACATCCCCCGAGGCCCGCAGCGCCCCGGCATGGAGCTGATGGCCGCGACCGGCCCGGGTGCCAACGTAGACACAGCGAAAGCGCCGGGCAATGCTGCGACAGCCCGCGCTGGCACCACCGTCGACGATGACGATCTCGTCCGGTGGCACGGGGAGGCTCCACAGGCGCTCGAGGAGCCGGCTCAAGACCTCGTTGTCGGCGACGACGGGGATGACCACGCTAACGGCAGGCTTCGCCGGATCGGTTGAAGCCGCTGACCACACCAGGTTGATGACATTATCAGGCGTGGCGCTCATGGCGTGCAGTATCCC
>JBBQJK010000423.1:0-2184 GCA_038325835.1 Gammaproteobacteria bacterium | reverse complement strand
GCTCGTGCGCAGGGGTCCCATCCGGCCGCTGGGCTGGTTCGGGTAGCGGGGATGCCAGTGGAGCAGCACCAGGTCGCCGTCAGCGGCAATGGCCTGCAGGACGCGCTCTCTATAGGCCGGATAGCGGAGCGGGTCCATGTTGTGGAGCAAGCCGTGGTCCAGCACCAGGTCGTAGGGCTCGGTTGCCACCCATTCGGTGATGTCGGCTTCCACGGCCCGGACCGACACGCCCGCCTCCCTGGCCCGGCTCTGGGTGTATTCCAGGGCCTTCGGCATGAAATCCAGGGAGGTGACATCCCAACCCTTCTTGGCCAGGTACACCGAATCCGTACCCGCCCCACAGCCGATGTCGAGGGCCCGGCCGGGCTTGCGCCGCTGGCAGATCTCGGCGAGAAACAGCGTGGGCTCGCCATGCGCCCAGGGCAGGTCCTGCCAGCTCTTGGCCCAGTCGTAGGTGGCGAAGAAGGTCTTCTTTTCGTGGGTGGTCATGACTCTCGGCCGCTGCCCTGCAAGGCCTTGATCCTCGCACAGACCGGACTCGGGCAGTCAGGCAAGATAGTGCCGTCGACCACCCCGGGGATACGCATCATGGCGGACGGCTTTACCGCAGCAGGCTACGGTTCCCACGCCATCGGCTTCGGCGCGCGCCCCGCTGTCATCGTCGTGGACCTGCAACACGGCTTTACCAATCCGGACTTCCAGATGGGCCACTCGGCCCACGTGCAGCGAGCCGTGATCAACACAGCGGTTTTGCTCAGGGAAGCACGGCAGCTCGGCATCCCCGTGGCGACCTGCAACGTGGCCTGGGGCAGTGCGCGCGATATGGGCTACTGGAAGATCGCCCCGCTCTACAGCGGCTGGTTCTACGGTGAACCGGCGACGGTCATGGACGCGCGTATCCACGACCCCGCCTACGACTTCCACTTCACCAAGTCCGCGCCGTCCATGTTCTTTGGTACGCCGCTGACGACGTTCCTCAACAAGTCCCGGGTGGATACCGTGTTCGTGACGGGCGTGGCCACCAGCGGCTGCGTGCGCGCGACCATCATCGACAGCTTCTCCCACGGTTATCGCACCATGGTTCCCGAGGAGTGCTGCGGCGACATGGAAGAGGGACCGCACCGCGACAACCTCCGGGATGTGGGGCGGCGTTATGCTGACGTGATCACGCTACAGGCAGCCCTGGAGTACTTCAGGCAGCTGCGCCCTGCAGCGTAACTACTCCCGCCACTCCACTTCATAACCGAGGCCGAGGCGGAGAAGCCGCTCCAGCAACCCCTCGTAACCAACGCCGCCTTTGTCAGCGGCCGCAGCGAAGTCCTCCCCCTTGCTCAGGTTCGGGTTGCAGTTGGCCTCGAGCAGGTACATCCGCCCGTCGGGCCGCAGGCGAAAGTCCATGCGCGCGTAGCCGCTCAGGTGCAGTGAACGATAAATGCGTTTGCTATAGCGGCTGAGCTGCTGCTCGGTCGCGGGACTCAGATCGGCGGCCTTGCCCGTGCGTATACCGTGCTTGTGCTGGTACTTCCGGTCCCATTTCACCTTGCGGGTGGCGATCCCGGCCATGACGTCCGGCAGGGTGCCAAAATCCATTTCCCAGACCGGGTAGGTGGTCAGGCGTTCGTTGCCGTCAACGGCCACGTAGAGCTCCCGGCCCTCGATGTACTCCTCCACCAGGGCATCCGTCCTGATGTGCTCGTGAATGAAATCGATGCGTTCCTTGAGGCGGGCCCGGTCTTCCACGATGGACGCCTGGGAGATGCCGAGTGATGCGTCCTCCGTGGCCGACTTCACAAAAAGCGGGTAGGTCAGTTTTTTCGACAGCCGGTAGGGGCGGCCTCGCCGAAACAGCGCGAACTGGGGCGTCGGGATGCGGTGGTAAGCCAGGATCTGTTTCGACAGGACCTTGTCCCGGGAGAGCATCATCCCCCGGGGATTGCAGCCCGTGTAGGGCTGCCGCATCAGCTCCAGGTAAGCCACGATGTGCTGGTCATAGGTGACGATGCCCTGAAATTCCTGCAGCAGGTTGAAGGCCACATCGGGCCGCCACTCGGTGATACGCGTGCGCAGGTCGCCGAGGTTGTCGTAGAGGCCCAGGACCTGGACTTCATGGCCCGCCTGGCGCAGGCAGGACATCACGTCATACTCGGTCTGCCACTCGTCGATGGCCTGCTGGGTCTGACCCTC
>JBBQJK010000422.1:0-2193 GCA_038325835.1 Gammaproteobacteria bacterium | reverse complement strand
ATGCCCATGACTTTGCGGTACTCGTCCCAGAGTGCCTTCCGAATAGCCGGGTCTTGCTCGCCAAGGGCGGCCTCGCGAAGCTGCCGGGCCACCTGATCCTCGCCCGTACCGTCGCGGGGGATGTCCGCGGGCAGGGTGTCGGGAGCGGCACCACTGCCGCCCGAGCCCTTGACGCCACCGCTCGCATCCCCGGTCGACGGGCCGGTGCCCGGCCCGCCAGATCCCGGCCCGCCAGACCCCGGGGCGCCGGCTGCCGTGTCGTCGGGGGTTCCCGGTTCACCGTCGGGACCCACGCCCTGATCGCCACCCGGACTCTGCCCTGCTTTGGAGCCGGCGCCCTTGCCGGTCCCGGCCGTTGGCGTGCCCGCCTCACCGCCGATGCCGCCGGAGGTCCCAATGCCACCGATGCTGCCCATGCCGCCGGGAATCCCAACGCCCGTACGGGGGCCCGACACGCTCACGTCCGGACCGCTGCTGCCCCGCCCGGCGGTCTTGACCGAGCTGGAATCGCCGGACTGCTTCGTCTCCGCCGCGCGGCCCGAGCCCTGGCCCGACTTGGCCATGGCCTCCCGCTCCCGACCGATCTCGCCGTCGAAGTCACCGAGGGATTTGTCGAACACGGCGCCGGGGTCTTCGCCCGCCGCTGACGGCGCCGGACTCTTCTGGCCTGCGCCTGGCTGGCCTGAGCCTGGCTGGCCTGAGCTTGGCTGACTCGCTCCAGATTTACTCGATCCAGACTTACTTGATCCAGACTTAGTCGATCCCGACTGGCCCGCAGGGGAACTGGAACCCGCCGACCCGGCGCTGCCCGACGAGCCCGCGGCGGACGGGGAACCCGTGGTGCCGGCGGGTGGTTGCACGGAGGCGCTGCTGCAGGCGGCCAGCCCGAGGGCTGCCGCCAGCAGGATGACTGGGGTAAGGCTCCGTTGCATGTCCATGGCATTACGCCCGCTCGAAGGTGAACCGAAGTATAGCGCCGGGGCTGGCGCCACCGGTGGGGCACTCTGCTAGCATCGTTGCAGCGCGATATAGCGCGGTGCAACCTCTGGAGACAGACCTAATGGCGCTTGCCGACGCCCTCAAATCCCTGCAGTCCCGTGTAGGCCAGGAAATCCACACCAGTGACTGGCTCACCATTGATCAGGCGCTGATCGACGGGTTCGCCAATGCCACCCGGGACCGCCAGTGGATCCACGTGGACCCGCAGCGGGCCGCCACCGAATCCCCCTATGGGAAGACCATCGCCCACGGCTACCTCACGGTCTCCCTGTACCCTTTGCTGCGCGGACTGGTCGACGCCGAGAAGCCCCTGGCTGCGGGCGTGCAGCGCGTGATCAACTACGGCATGAACAAGCTGCGCTTCCCGAACGCGGTCGTGGCCGGGAGCCGCGTCCGCGCCCACTGCAAGCTCATTTCTGCGGAGGAAGCCAAGGGCAGTCTGGAACTCATCGAGGAATACTCTGTGGAGATCGAGGGCCAGGAGCGCCCGGCCTGCGTCGCCGAGTGCATCATGCGTCTTTACTTTTGAACGACATTCTCCTGGTTGAGCACCGGGGTGACCGGCTGCAGCTCACCATCAACCGGCCCGACCAGCGCAATGCCCTTTCTCTCGACTTGCTCGACCGCCTCGGGGAGGCCTTCACGCGCCACGCGGCCGACACCACGCTGAAGTGCGCCGTCCTGACCGCCGCGGGTGACCGCTGCTTTGCTGCCGGCGGCGACCTCAAGGAACTGGCTGCTGTCCGGAGCGCGACGGACACCCTCGCGATGTCGCGCCGGGCTCGCGCCGCGCTGGATGCCGTGCGCCGTTTTCCGGTCCCGGTGATTGCCGCCCTGAACGGGCACGCGCTGGGCGGCGGGGCCGAACTCGCCCTGGCCTGCGACCTGCGCATTGCCACGCCACAGACCGAGCTCGGGTTCCTCCAGGCTCAATTGAATGTCACCACCGCCTGGGGCGGTGGCATCGACCTGCTGGCGCTGCTGGGCCCGGCGAGGGGCCTCGCCCTCCTGCTCGAAGCCCGGCGCCTGCCTGCGGCTGAAGCGCTGCAACTTGGTTTGCTGGAGCGGGTCTGTAGTCCCGGGGAGTCGCTCGCCGCCTGCACGGACAGCTTCCTCGCGCCCCTGCTGCAGCGGCCTGTCCAGGTGCTGCGCGCCTACAAGACCCTGGCTCTCGACGCTCGCCGTGCTCTGCAC
>JBBQJK010000421.1:0-2197 GCA_038325835.1 Gammaproteobacteria bacterium | reverse complement strand
CTACGCGGGCTTCACGAAACCGACGTACTTCGACGCCAACCTGATCGTGATAGGCGCCGGCTCGGCGGGCCTCGTGACCGCCTACGTCGCCGCAGCGTCCCGTGCCCAGGTCGTCCTGATCGAGGCAGAGCGGATGGGAGGCGATTGCCTGAATACCGGCTGTGTGCCCAGCAAGGCACTGATCCGCTCGGGGCGCGTCGCGGCGCTGGCGCGCCGGGCTACGGAGTTCGGGCTGGCGTCTGCGCCGGCGGCGGGAGGCGCAGCCACCGACTTCCCGCGGGTGATGGCCCGCGTCCGGCGCGTCGTCGAGCGCATCGAGCCTCACGACTCGGTAGAACGCTACACGGCGCTGGGCGTTGAGTGCGTGCAGGGGAAGGCGCGGCTGACCTCGCCCTGGACCGTGACCGTGGCGACGAGCGCCGGCGAACGGACGATCGCGGCCCGCAACATCGTGCTGGCCACCGGCGGATCACCCGCACTGCCGCCCATACCCGGACTGTTGAGCGTCCCCCACGTCACCTCCGACAGTGTCTGGGAGCTGGCCGAGCTGCCGGCACGACTGCTGGTGCTCGGCGGCGGCCCGATCGGCTGCGAGCTCGCCCAGGCCTTCCGCAATCTCGGCAGCGAAGTCACTCTGGTTGAAATGCTGCCCGGCCTGCTGGCCCGGGAGGACGACGCGGCCGGCACCCTGCTGGCGGAGGTCTTTACGGAGCTGGGCATTCGTGTGCTCACCGGCTGCCGCGCAGAGCGCTTCGAACGCCAGCCGGCCGGGGGCCGCCTCCGCTGCCTGCAGGGCGAGACGCACCACGATGTGGACTTCGACATGGCGCTGATCGCCGTCGGCAGGAAGGCCCGCACGGCCGGATTGGGGCTCGAAAAGCTGGGCATTGCGCTGAATGACAACGGCACCGTCAGCGTCAATGAATACCTGCAGACCCGCCTGCCCAACATCTACGCCTGTGGGGACGTGGCCGGTCCCTGGCAACTCACCCACGTGGCCGCCCACCAGGCGTGGTACTGCGCCATGAACGCCCTGTGGGGCCGCTTCTGGCGTTTCCGGGCGGACTACTCGGTGCTGCCGGCCACGGTCTACACCGATCCCGAAGTGGCGCGGGTGGGCCTGACCGAAGCCGAGGCCCGGGCGTCAGGTCAGTCTGTCGAGACGGTCAGCTACGATCTGGCGGATCTGGACCGGGCCATTGCGGATGGCGAGGCCCGGGGCTTCGTGAAGGTGGTGGTGCCCCGGGACAGCGACCGGATTCTCGGCGTGACGGTGGTGGGCCCCCACGCGGGCGAGACGCTCAGCGAGTTCGTTCTGGCAATGCGGCATGGCCTGGGCTTACGGAAGATCCTGGCCACGGTGCACAGTTACCCTACTTTGGCGGAGGCCAACAAGTTCGTCGCGGGCGCCTGGCAGCGCCGGCACCTCCCCCGCCTCCTGCTGGACCTCGCGGCGTGGTTCAATCGCCGTCAGCTCTGAACCTCCGTCCCCCTGCCCGGTCCGACTGTTCGATGATGACCCGTAACGCCGCCCTGAAACCGACGCCTGGCGCACGGCCCGGTGCTGACGATGTGATCGTCACCCGCGCCCTGACCAGGACCTTTCCCATGGGCGACACCGTGATCCGGGCGCTCCAGGGGGTGGATGTGACAATCTGTCGCGGGGAGTACGTGGCCATCATGGGGCCGTCCGGCTCGGGGAAGTCCACCCTTATGAACATCATCGGCTGCCTAGACCGGCCGGACAGCGGCGAGTACTGGCTCAACGGCACGGCGGTCGCCGCGCTGGGTGACGGGCCGCTCGCCGCCCTGCGTAACCGGGAGATTGGCTTCGTCTTTCAGACCTTTAATCTCCTGGCCCGCGCCGATGCCCTGCACAACGTCGAACTGCCGCTGATCTACGCCGGCATCAGCCGCGGTGAGCGGCTTGCACGGGCCCGGCTGGCGCTGGAGCAGGTGGGGCTTCAGGATCGCCTGCGGCACCGGCCAGCGGAGCTCTCGGGCGGTCAACGCCAGCGCGTGGCAGTGGCCCGGGCACTGGTGACCCGACCCAGTCTCCTGCTGGCCGATGAGCCCACCGGCAACCTGGATTCGGCGACTGCCGCCGACATCCTTGCCCTGTTCGGCGAACTGCACGCGAAGGGCAATACCATCGTGCTGGTGACCCACGACGCCAGCGTCGCCGCCAATGCCAACC
>JBBQJK010000420.1:0-2200 GCA_038325835.1 Gammaproteobacteria bacterium | reverse complement strand
CAGGCAGCCTGCCGAAGCTCAAGGCTATCCGCCAGCGCATCAGCAAGCTTGGCACGCCGGTGCGTCTGGAAGTCGATGGCGGGATCAAGCCCGACAACATCCGCAAGGCTGCGGAGGCGGGGGCGGACGTGTTTGTGGCGGGATCAGCGATTTTCGGCAGCAAGGACTACGCGGCCACGATCCGCCAGATGCGTGCTGAGTTGCAGGGGTCATCCCGGTAGGAGCGCCTTTAGGCGCGATTCGCTGTTGATCGCGCCTAAGGGCGCTCCGACCGGGAGTCTTTTCCTAGAGACCGACGGCCTTCAGCTTCGGCTTCGGCCGGGCGTTGTACACCACGATGGTCTTGCCGGTGGCCGTGATCAGGCCCTGTTCCTCCAGGACCTTCAGTACGCGGCCTGCCATCTCCCGGGAGCAGCCGACAAGGCGTGACAGTTCCTGGCGGCTGACCTTGATCTGCATCCCGTCCGGATGGGTCATCGCGTCGGGTTCATTGCAGAGGTCCATGATGGCGTGGGCCACGCGGCCGGTGACGTCCACGAAAGCCAGGTCGCCGAGCTTGCGGTTGGTGCGGTCGAGACGGGTGGCGAGCTGGGTGGCCAGTTCGAAAACCAGCCCCGGACTCTCACTGGCGATCTGGCGGAAGCGCGGATAGGTCATTTCGGCAACTTCGGAGCTGACGCGGGTTCTTACCCAGGCACTCCGGGCGGGCTGTTCGTGGAACAAGCCCATCTCGCCGAAGAACTGGCCCTTGTTGAGATAAGCCAGGACCATCTCATTCCCGTCTTCATCCTCGATCATCACTTCGACGGAACCGTCGATGATGTAGTAAAGGCTATCGGGCAGATCGCCCGCGTGGATCATCACGGTCTTGCTGGGCACCGTGCGCACGCGACAGTAGGTCAGGAAACGGTTGATCGCCGGAACATCACTCAAAGCCTTGCCAGTAACAGCCATTGCAGTCTCTCCCCAATGAATCCGATTAAGCCTAAATCCGTTTGCGCCCAAATCCTTTGCCCCGGAAAAACCCGAACCAGAACGAGGAATATGTTGAATCGGGAGATACCGTAACCGATGCCTGAGACAGCGTGAACTGGCACCTTCCGGAACTGTGAACCCCCTCACAAAGATCAGGCCTCTCCCGTCAGGGGCTCGCCCCAGGCCCGTGGTCTAGAGGCGGTGCGCCACCGTGGTCATGATCCGGGCCACGAGACGCATGGCCGTCCGGGCCGGTGCTGGAAGGTCGGTGCCGCCGAGCTCCCTGGCCCTGGACCCGTGCACCGCTTCGTCTGCCTGAATCTGGCGAAGGATCTCCCTGCTCGCCAGATCCGGTCCGGGCAGGCGATCCAGATGGTTCGAGAGGTGTTCTTCCACCTGTCGCTCGGTCTCCACCACAAAGCCGAGACCCCGGGAGGTTCCCAGAAGGCCGGCGGCGGCGCCGAGCGCAAAGCTGCCGGCGTACCACAGCGGTCCGAACAGGCTGGTGCGACCACCGAGCTCCCTGACCCGCTGCTCGCACCAGCCGAGGTGGTCCTGCTCCTCTCTGGCAGCGTCCTGGAGGCTCTGCCGGATCTGGGGGTCACGGGTGGTGAACGCTTGCCCTCGATAGAGAGCCTGGGCGGCGACTTCGCCAGCGTGGTTCACGCGCATGAGGGCGGCGCCCGATGCCCGGTCCTGCGCCGAGAGCGGCGCAGCCCCGAGTCCGGCGGCGGGGCTCGGCCGGGTTGCCGGAGTCACAGCCGTCAGAACCCGCAGGCCGGTGTCGATCTCCGTCAGGAGGGCGTCGAGCAAATGGACGATGGCCATTGCACAGATTATGGTGCCGGGTCGCGACTCCGGGCAACCGGGGTCGGGGTCACGGATTCACTCAGGGAGTACTGCCGCATGACGAGATTCAGAGGACAAACCACTGGTGCCGGTCTGGCTGGACTGGTCGGGTTGGTTGCGCTGGCTATCCCGGTGGCAAGCGACGCTCAGGTCGATACCGGGATGGCAGCCGCCAAGATGGCACCCACAGACAAGAAGGAGGACGCGGGCCCTTGGTCCGCTACCGTGGCCGCAGGCTATGCCAAGACCAGCGGCAACTCCGAAAGTTCGGCGGCCAACTTCAAGGGCCAGGGTCGCTACGATAAGAACCGCTGGCATCACATTCTGGGGGCCACGGCCGTCGGCACCAGTAGCGCCGCCAACCGGGATGAGGACT
>JBBQJK010000419.1:0-2233 GCA_038325835.1 Gammaproteobacteria bacterium | reverse complement strand
TTTCTCTACGAGAGAAATGAGGCATGTCCCCATTCTCCTAATTAGGCATGTCCCCATTTACCGGCGGTAGCGGAGGGTGAGGCCGGCCTGGCGGGGATCGCCCTGCCGGGTGTACAGCGTGGGCTCGAAAGCGGGGGGCTCATTGCCGAAGTAGAAGCCGCGCACGGCGTAGTCCTCGTCCAGCACGTTCCGGCACCAGGCCGCGACGGACCAGGCGCCCCACTCCCGGCCCGCCTGCAGGCCCAGCAGCTGATAGGCGCCCGTCCGGGGGTCGTTGCAGTCGGCAGCCTGGCAGTAATCGATGGCGTAGCCGCCCTTGCCCGTGTAGTCCGCCCGGGCGAACCAGCCACCGGCCAGGCGCCAGGTGCCGTGCAACGCGAAGTTGTAGCGGGGCGCGTGGGCGAACTCCCGGCCTTCCAGCTCAGGGCGGGCGTTGAAGCCGGTGATCCCGGTGTCGAGCAGCCCCAGCGCGGCGCCCACCTCGAGGGCCTCCAGCGGCTGCCAGTTCAGCTCCAGCTCAAGCCCCGTGGCGCGCCCGTCCTCCGCGTTCGCGGTGTAGAAGCGGAAGGTCGCCGGGTCGCCCGCGCGGAACTGCTCCGCCAGCCTGATCTGCTGCCGGTCCCTCCGCTGCAGGAACACACTGGCGGAGGTCCACCAGCGCCGGTCCGCGCCCGCGACGCGGAGGCCGACTTCGTAGTTCCACAGGGACTCGGGCTGAAAATCCAGCCGGTCCGCCGCTTCCGGAAGGCCGACCACGCCGGGATTGAAACCCCCGGCCTTGTAGCCCCGGGCCAGGCGGGCCCAGAGCGTGCGGTCGGTGGCCGCCCCCGGCAGCATGCGGGGCCGCGTGCGGGGCAGCGTGCGGGTGAGCGTCACGTCGCCGCCGACCATCTGCTCCTTGGGGTTCGCGCGGCCGCCCGTGCTGTTGCTGTAGTTTGCGTCCCGCCGTTCCCAGCGCAGCCCCGTCGCCAGGCGCGTGGTCTCCCCGAGCGCCCAGCCGAGTTCCCCAAAGCCCGCCAGGTTGGTGGCGGCGTAGCGGCTGGAGACCGTCGTGTCGTAAAGCAGTTCCTCCCCGCACGTGTCTGCATCGCAGTTCGCCGTGTCCCGCTGGCTGACGTCTTCCTGCAGGTTCAGCGCGTAGATCCCGACCAGCCACTCGGCCCCCAGCACCGTGCGGCCTGGCCGGGAGATCAGGCGCAGTTCCTGGTTCACCGTGTCCCGCTCGCGGGCGATTCGAGTAGTGAAGTTGTAGACGAACGGGGCCCAGAACGCCGGGTTGCCCCAGTCCGCGTCGAAGCCGTAAACGAGGTCGGAACTCGCGAACCCCGTGATGCTCACCAGATCGGCGACCCCGCCCAGACCGACCGTGGCGCGCAGGGCGGCGGCATCGGTCTGCTGGGAATCCTCACCGGGCTGGTCCGAGTAGGTCGTGGCGTTGCTGGCCAGGTTGAAATCGTCGTAGCCGTTATCGAGATTGACGTGGAAGGCCGTGAGCTGCACGGTGACGTCCGTCGACGGTTGCCAGCGGAGCTTGGCGCGGGCAGTGAATTCGTCCTGCCCGGAGGTGTCGTCCCGGCCGAGAAAGGCGTTGTGGATGAAGCCGTCGGCCCGGTACTGCTGGACGGCCACCCGATAGGTCAGGTTCTCATTCAGGCCGGGAACGGTTCCTCGGGCCACGCCGCCCAGGGCCCAGGTGGCGTCGCTGCCACCGGTGGCCAGCAGTTCGGCGCCGGCCTCGGCGGTTGGCTGGCCGGTTTCCACATAGATGAGACCCGCCAGCGCGTTGGCCCCGTAGCGGGTGCCCTGGGGACCGCGCAGCACCTCGATGCGGTCCACGTCAAAGGTGGTGGCCACGCCGCCAAGGCCGGACAGGTCGATGTCGTCCACGATGAAGCCGACCGACGGGTTGGGCGCGCCCTCGTACTGCTCGAGTTCACCGGTGCCCCGAATCTGGAAGTACCGCGCCCGGGACCCCTCCCCGCTCCAGTTCAGGTTGGCGATCAGCGGGATCAGCTCCTCGACGTGCTGGACCGACGCCCGCTCGATGGTGGTCGGGTCGAGCACCGTGATGCTGGCCGGCACCGTCGCCAGCTCCGCCTCCCGCAGGGCCGAGGCCACCACGACGATCTCGGGCACGGGCTGGGCCAGAGCGGGGCCCACAACCAACAGTAGGAGCGCCTTCAGGCGCGATCCCCATGTCCGGTCGCGCCGGGATTTGGGATCGCGCCTGAAG
>JBBQJK010000418.1:0-2242 GCA_038325835.1 Gammaproteobacteria bacterium | reverse complement strand
GCTGCTGCACGACTGCCTGCACGCGGCGGGCGAGAATCCAGGGCTCTTCACCTCGCCACACCTCGTCCGTTACAACGAAAGAATCCGGGTCGGGAACCAACCGGTGACGGATACTGCCCTGATCAGGGCATTCGAGCGGGTAGAGGTTGCCCGGCGGTCGGTGCCACTAACCTATTTCGAGTTCGGGACGCTGGCGGCGCTGGTCTGCTTCGCTGAATCTGGCTGCGACACCTGGCTGCTGGAAGTAGGCCTCGGTGGGCGTCTTGATGCCGTGAACGCAGTGGACGCCGACCTGGCCCTGATCACCACCATTGCTCTGGATCATCAGGAATGGCTGGGGAACTCCGTTGAGGAGATAGCCGCTGAGAAGGCCGGTATCTTGCGTGGCGGCAGGCTGGCATTCTACGGGGACGAACCGCTGCCGGAAGCCATCCGCGCTGTAGCAGCAGGCCTAGCTGCTGATCTGCAGATCTACGGCAGAGACTTCAGCTACAGCCGGGAAGGAGAGTCGGACCGCTGGCAGTGGCAAGGCCAGCACGCGCCTCGCCTTACTGGCCTGCGTGCCCCTGGCCACTGGACCGCGGCCCAGTTTCGCAACGCCAGTCTGGCCCTGGCGGCTCTCGCTCGCCTGACCCCGACGGTGCCGTTGACGGCTTCATTCCTGAACCCGGTGCTCCTGTCGTCAACCCCACCCGGTCGTTTTCAGGTGGTGCAGCGGGAGCACGAGTGGATACTGGATGTAGCCCATAATCCCCAGGCTGCAGCAGTCCTGCGCGAGCAGCTGAAAACCCGCGACCCGTCGCCCGCGGGTCGGCAGGGCGTCACCATGGTTACCGCGCTGCTCGCCGACAAGGCCATTGCCGACTTCGTGACTCAACTGGTTCCTGTGGCCGGGCGCTGGATCGTCTCTGGTGTCGATGACCCCAGGGCAAGTTCGGAGGGCCGGATGCGGGACGCCATGGCGCAAGCTGGGGCCCTCGACGTCACCTGGGTGCCTGAGCCTGTGGGAGCCTTCGAACTCGCCCGTCGGGTGACGGTGCCCGGGGGGCGAATTGTGGTCTGCGGTTCCTTCAGGATTGTTGCGCCCGCCCTTGAGTGGCTTGGTTTATAATATTTTCCTACCGGGAATAACTTGTTGATGGACCGCCAGCTCGCAGAAAGAATGGTCGGGGCGGCGTGTCTGCTCGCCGTGCTGGTGCTGGTCGTGCCGGCCATTCTGGATGGTAATCCCGACTCCGGAGCCACCATCACTCATCCTCCCGGCGAGGCGTCGCTCGACCTGCGAAAGCACACGATCCGCCTCGATCGGACCGAGCGCGAATCATCGGTTCCTCTAGTGGTGCAGGTCCCGGGCAGTCCGGACGCTGCCCCAGTCGCGCTGCCGGAAACCCAGCCATCCACACCGGATCAAGTGCCGTCCGAGGAACCGCAGCCTGGCACCGAGGCTGCCAACCCTGCGGCTACCCGCGAACCCGTCCGCTCACTGGCACAGGAAGCACGCGCCAGCGGCGGCGAGTGGTTTGTGCAACTGGGCAGCTTCTCCCAGCGGGAGAACTCCCAGCGCCTCGTCGAGCAACTGGAAGCCAAGGGGTTTAGTGCCTCTGTGCTTGGCGGTGGCGGTGCCAGCGGCACCTTGTATCGTGTGCGTGCGGGTCCGGAAAGTTCCCGGGGGTCTGCCGAGGCGCTCGCGGAACGACTGGCCACGGCCGGTTTCAAGGGTGGCCGCGTTGGGAAGCGTTAGTCGTCTCTTGGCTGGTGTACGAGACCTGCCCTTGAAATGACCCCGGTCGACTACATACTGATGGGTGTGCTCCTGCTGTCGGCGCTGGTTGGCGCCGTGCGCGGTCTGATCCGGGAGGCACTGTCCCTGGTGATCTGGGGGCTGGCGCTCTGGTGCGCCGCCCGTTTCGGTGGGCAGGCTGCCCAGCTTTTCAGCAATACGCTGGATAACCCGGTGTGGCGTCTCTGGGCTGGACGGGTGACGCTCTTCGTTGGCGTCCTGTTTGCGGGCAGCGTGGTGGCCTGGCTAGTCGGGTACTTTGTGCGCAAAAGCGTCATTACCGGCACTGACCGTGCCCTTGGCGTGCTGTTTGGGTTTGCCCGTGGCGTGGTGCTTTCCGGCATTCTGGTTCTGGCGCTTGAGCTCGGCGGGTTTTCTGCCGAGCCTTGGTGGCAGGAGTCCAAGCTGCTACCGTACGCGGCCAAGGTAGGGGCTGAGCTGCGGGATGCGGCCCAGGAGCAG
>JBBQJK010000417.1:0-2277 GCA_038325835.1 Gammaproteobacteria bacterium | reverse complement strand
GCCCAAGGGCGTGCAGATCCCCAGGCGCGGTATCTGCAATCACATCGCCTGGATCAGTAACCGTCTGAAGTTGAGCGCCAGGGATCGGGTGCTGCACTTCACGTCGATCAGTTTCGATGCCTCGGTCTGGGAAATGCTCGCGCCGCTGCAGGTGGGCGCCTGCCTGTACGTGGCGGCTCCTGGCGTCGAGCGGGACATGGCCGCCCTCGCCGGCGCGATCGACCGGGAACAGCTGACCATCCTGCAGGTGGTCCCCTCGATGCTGCGGGCGATGCTGAACGACGGCCACCTCGCCCGGTGCCGCAGCCTGCGCCACATCGTCTGCGGCGGCGAGCCCCTGGACTTCGAACTGGCCCGGCGGGTTGGCGACCAGGCACCCTGGGTGCGGCTCGGCAATTTCTACGGGCCAACCGAAGCGAGCATCGACGCCACCAGTCTCGAACTCGATGAGCAACTCGAGGACACGGGTATCGTGCCCATCGGCCGCCCCATCGCGAACGTTCGGTGCCACGTTCTGGACACTCACCGCCAGCCAGTGCCCATCGGGGTGCTCGGCGAGTTGTATATCGGCGGCGCGGGTCTGGCCCGGGGCTATGTGAACCGGCCTGAGCTGACAGCAGAACGCTTTATCGCGGATCCCTTCCAGTCCGGCGAGCGCCTGTACCGCACGGGCGACCGCGTCCGCTACCTGCCGGACGGGACGCTGGCCTTTGCCGGCCGCAACGATGACCAGGTGAAGATCCGCGGCTACCGCATCGAGCTCGGCGAGATCGAAGCCGCGCTTACCCGCTGCCCGGGTGTACGGCACGCGGTGGTGCTGGCTCGGGAGGACCAGCCGGGACTCAAGCGCCTGGTGGCCTACGTGGCCGGTGAGGCGCTGACAACGGAATCCCTACTCGGGCAGCTGAAGGACCGGCTGCCTGATTACATGGTACCCACGGCGCTCGTTCTGCTGGAGCAACTGCCGCGCCTGCCGAACGGCAAACTCGATCGTCAGGCGCTGGCGGCGCTCGACTCTCCGCGGCCGGGAAACCCAGGCGGGTATGTTGCGCCGGGCACGGCGCTGGAGAGCCTGATTGCCGAGGTCTGGGCGGAACTGCTGGGCCTGCCGCGCGTGGGCGTGCACGACGACTTTTTTGCGTTGGGCGGGCACTCCTTACTGGCGGGACAACTGGCATCACGGCTCGTCCGGGTCACTGGCGTGGACTTGCCCCTCCGGCGGATCTTCGAGAGCCCGACTGTCGCAGGGCTGGCTTTTGACGTTGAGAAAATTCTGGGGACAGGCCGATCCGCCCAGACCCAGCCGCCCATCCCGGTCCCGCGCACTGGCCCCTTGCCCCTCTCGTTTGCCCAGCAACGCCTGTGGTTCCTTGAGCAGCTGAGTCCGGGGACCGGCACCTACAACCTGCCCACAGTCCTGCGCCTGCGGGGCCCACTGCAACGGGAGGCCTTGCGTGAATCGCTGAACGTCCTGATCGCTCGTCATGAGTCCTTGAGGACACGCATTGGCACGCTCGATGGCGAGCCGTGCCAAACCATCGACACTGCAGGACCCGTGGCCCTGGTAGAGCAGGACCTTCAGGCACTGGGTGAGAGCGCGGGGCTCGAGCGCGCTCGCGCTCTCGCGCAGGACGAGGCGGAACGACCGTTTGATCTGGTGCGCGGTCCCTTGTTC
Source organism: Gammaproteobacteria bacterium (assembly GCA_038325835.1). Classification (GTDB taxonomy): domain Bacteria; phylum Pseudomonadota; class Gammaproteobacteria; order Steroidobacterales; genus SHZI01. The sequence goes on along the minus strand of JBBQJK010000417.1, from coordinate 602 downwards.
CGCGTGCTGCTGATCCAACTGGCCGACCGGGAGCATGTGCTGGTGATCAACCTGCACCACATCATCTCGGATGGCTGGTCCGGACGCGTGTTCGATCAGGAACTCTCAGCGCTCTACAACGGACAGCTGGCCGGCCAGGCAGTCTCACTGCCGGCGCTGCCGTTTCAGTATGCGGACTACGCCGTCTGGCAGCGCTCGTGGCTGGCCGGACCGGTGCTCGAGCAACAACTCGACTACTGGAAGACGCAACTGGCCGGGCTGGCGACCCTGGAGCTGCCCATTGACCGGCCGCGGCCGGCGCTGCAGAGCTTCCGGGGTGCGGGCCTGGAGGCCGTGCTGCCGGACGCCCTCTGCGTGCGGCTCCGGACGCTGGGCCATCAGGAAGGCAGCACCCTGTTTATGTCCGGTCTCGCCGCCTTCAACGTTCTCCTGTATCGCTATAGCGGCAGCACCGACATTGCGCTGGGCACGCCGGTCGCGGGGCGGGGCCGCGAGGTCCTGGAAGGGCTGATCGGCTTTTTCGCCAACACGCTCGTGCTGCGCACCGATCTGTCCGGGGGACCTACCTTCAGGCAGTTGCTCGCCAGAGTCCGGAATACAGC
>JBBQJK010000416.1:0-2280 GCA_038325835.1 Gammaproteobacteria bacterium | reverse complement strand
ACCAGCGAGCGGATCATGTACACCATGAACCTGACGCCCCACGAAACCGGTTTAGGCAACTGGACCCGGGAGCAGTTCATCCAGTTGTTCCGCGACCGGGCGGTTCCCCGACCCGTGTCGCTCAAGGAAAACACGCTGATGAACTGGAGCGCCTTTGCCGGCATGACCGACGAAGACCTGGGCGCCCTCTTCGACTTTTTCCGCTCGCTGCCGCCTGTGCCTTATCGGCAGGAACCGATCTGAGCCGAAGGGCACCTGGCTACGGGGACCGCGTGTAGTGGAGGTAACCGCTGCGCTGGGCGACCCGATCGTAGAGGGCCCGGGCAGTGGCGTTGGTCTCGTGGGTGAGCCAGTAAACGCGCTCAGCACCCCGGGCATCCGCTTCCCGATAGACCGCGGCAATCAGTGCCCCGCCCAGTCCCGCGCCACGCTTCCCGGCAGCCACATAAAGGTCCTCGAGATAGCAGTGCTGAGTGAGGGACCAGGTGCCACGGTGCAGAACGCAATGGGCGAAGCCCGCAATCTCTCCGTTTAGCTCGGCAACCAGGCCATACATGGGTTCGCCGGGATCGAGGAGGCGCCGCCAGGTCGTGGCCGTAACCTCCTCCGGCAGGACGGTTCCATAGAAGTCCAGATAGCCGCTCCACAGTGGCCGCCACCCGGCTTCGTCTTCAGCCTGGAGGGAACGAATCAGAAGATCAGGCATGGCGCTCGCACCTCGGGTTGGTGGCTACCGGTCGCTCGTCAGGATGTGCATCTCCCGGGACCTGTAGTCGATGATGATCTCGTCGAGGACCCCCAGAACATCCATCCCCAGCATGATGGTTGGCCGACTGGTCATCCGCCAGTGCCGGAAGAGGGACACATCGCTGAAGGTCAGCTCGGCGCCGCGAATCTTGACGTTCTGCAACTGGATCGTGGGCACGGCCATCCGGTCGCCATACTCGACGTCCAGGGTGACACCAACGATCGCCGTACCTGGAGCGTCCGTCGCCTGCCGCCTGAGGGCCGTCAGAAGGGCTGCGTTGCCCAGTGAATCCGGGGCTCCCGTATCGATGATTGCGGTTGCGCGGACGCTGCCTACCAGCACCTCTATGGCCAGCAGGTGACCTCGGACGAAGGTGATCGGCAGGGTCTCGAAGGCGGCGCCTGGCCGCTCGCGCCGTGAACGCCTGATCGTTATCAAATCGCGCTTGAAGTCGATGGCAATCCGCTTGTCCCGGAGGCCCTCGTTACCCAGGACACCCTCGGCACCGCCGAAGACATCGGGCATGACCGGGAGCAAGACCCCGCCCAGAACCAGATCCCCCACTTCCATGGCGCTCACACGGATGGCGGGCGCCACCGCAATACCGGTCACTCCGCGCACCGCCACCGTGGAGTTCGTGCGCACTTGCTCGCCAAGCGCTTCGGCCACTGCCGGGGTCACCACCGAGCGGTTGGCCCCCGTGTCGAGCACGAGCCGGAAGGGGCCCTGGCCATTCAGGTAGACAGGTGCCCAGATACGCCCGATCCGGTCCCGTCGGGTCGGTGCCACGTACCGCGGTTCCGGCGCCGTAACGATGACCTCGCTGAGCGGTGCAGAATCCTCGGCCAATACGGCCCCCAGGAGAAGCACGTTGCCCAGCCCCAGCACTCCCAGCTGCAACACCCTCTGGCTCAATGACCCACTCCCGGTCGCTCGCCGCACCTCTGGCACCCGACCGGCACCGTCCACTCTCGTGTCGGCGACAGCGGTGCTGGTATTCTCCGCCTCTCGCGCGTTACCAGCATCAGGAGTTGGCGATGTCTGAATCAGGTTTGGGCACATTGTTTGGCATGGGCCTGGCGGCCCTGGTGCTGTGGTTTGCGGTGGGCGGCCTGATCACGGGTGCCCTGGCGCGATGGCTGCTGCCGGGGCCAGACCCGATGAGCTGGCTGACCACGATCGCCTATGGGATCGGCGGGTCACTCCTTGGCGGCTTTGCCGGGCGGCTGCTGGGCCTGCCAGAAGGGCTCAGCTTCGTCCTGGCCGTGGCCGGGGCGGCGGTGCTGATCTGGTTCTTCCGCCGGCGCAAAGCCAGTCCCTGAGGACTAGTTCCGGGCCGCGGGCCGCTGGCACTGGGCCAACTGCTCAGGCGTGAGCTCGGCAGCAATACTGTCACGGGTCTTCGCGGCCTTCTCGTGGCCTGCTGTGGCGGCAAGGTCGTACCAGCGATACGCCTGAACGTAGTCCTGAGTCACTCCCTGACCGAGCGCATAGGCAATACCAAGGTTGAACTGGGCGTCGGCGTCACCCTG
>JBBQJK010000415.1:0-2284 GCA_038325835.1 Gammaproteobacteria bacterium | reverse complement strand
CGGGTGGGCTTCCTGTTCGCCTGGGCCCGTTTCGCGGTGATCAACACCGGCTCGCTGGCGCTGCTCTCCTTCGTGCTGGGCGACTACCTGCAGGCCGCCTTTCCCCTGGGACCCTTCGGCCCTTCCCTCTACGCCACCATCACACTGATCATCTACACCGCGCTGAACCTGCGCAGCCGGGCGACGGCCATCGACACGCAGGTCGGGATGACGCTGGCGCTGGTGGCCGGCATGCTGCTGATCGGGCTGGTCGGGCTGCTGTTCGTGGCCCGCGGCATGCCGCCACTGGACCCGGCCCCGGTGATTGCCGGCAGCCCGGCGGCCTTCGGCCTGGCCATGGTTTTCGTCATGCTGGCCTATGGCGGCTGGACGGAGATCGCGACGCTGTCGTCGGAGATGCGCGACCCGAAGCACGGGATGCTGCGGGCTCTGATGCTGGGCCTCGGCGTCGTGACGCTGCTTTACCTGGTGATCAACTGGGCGCTGTGGCGCGGGCTCGGCCTGTCCGGGCTGGGGTCTGCGGCCGCGCCCGCCTCCCGGCTGATGGAGATCGCCTTCGCGGAGGGCGCCGACCTGCCGGTGATCGCCGTGGTCTTCGCCGCGGTGGTGACCTCGATCAACGCCACCATCATCGTCGGCGCCCGCACCACCTTTGCCGCCGCCCGGGACTGGCCGTCGCTCGGCAAGCTCGGCGACTGGAACGACTCACGGGGAATCCCGGCGGCAGCGATCATCGCGCAGAGCATCGTTGCCCTCTTCCTGATCGGCCTCGGCACGGCCACGCGGCAGGGCTTCGCCACCCTGGTGGACTACACCGCCCCGGTGTACTGGCTGTTCATGTCGTTGAGCGGCGTGGCGCTGATCATCCTCCGCCGGCGCCAGGCGGACGCACCGCGACCCTTCCGGGCGCCGCTGTACCCGGTTCTGCCGCTGGTCTTCACGGCGAGCAGCCTCTTCGTGCTCTGGTCGAGCGTGGCCTACGTGCGCGTGGGAGCTGTTGCGGGACTCGCGGTGCTGGCGCTGGGTCTCTTCGTGGCGGCGTGGCTCGAGCGCCGGGCACCGGCTGGATGAGCACCGCTTCAGCGGCTCACGTCGTTAAGTGCCCAGTCGTAGTCCAGGAACGTGAGCTCTGCGCGCCCGGCGGCGACCTGCTCGCGCCCGACAGGCTCGCGGGCCAGGAGCGGTGCGTAGCGGGCGAAATAGGCCTCGCGGGAGTTGATCGGCGCCGTTCTGCCGTCGAAGCCGCGGTAGCCGCTGGTCCAGTCGTCCGCGAACCACTTGAAAATCGCCGCGACCTCCAGCCGGCCGTCGGCGTAGCGGTTCCGGGACCGGTCGGACAGGAACCGGACGGCCTGTTCCTCGAGCTGCGTCGAGAGCTTGTCGGCCGTGTAGGCCTCCTCGCGGAGCGCCGGGCAACCGATGGACGCGCAGTTCAATGCGTAGTGCACGCGCACCTCAGCGTAGGCGCCGGGCTTGCGCAGCGTGTCGTGCTCGATGCCATCGAGGGAGAACTCCCGGCCGAGCAGCCGGAAGAAGGCGCGCTTCCACGGGTTACTGAACGGCCCGCCGATGTCCTTGATGGACTTCACCGGGTAGTTCTGCAGGACCAGTTCAAGGGTGAAGCCGTTGTAGGCGTTGATCAGGAACGCCATCTGGCGTGCCTTCGACCAGCCGTCGAACTCCGCCTGCGTAACCGCCGACAGCGACCGCAGGTAGCCCGCGAGCGGGGCGCGATCGCGTTGCAGGGAGGCGTAGTCCACCCGGGTGGCATGCCCGCCATCCTGCGAGACCACGTGCTTCTGCAGAAGCGCCGAGAAGGCCCGGTGCGCGTGGTCAAAGTCCGCCGTCAGCGCGGTGAGCGGCAGCAGCAGCGTCAGTAGCAGCAGGACTCTGGGTTTCATGGCAAGCCTGAAGTGTAGCCCGCATTGCCGGCTCGGGTGCAGTGGGCCGGAGACTTGATTGGCCCGCGGATCCCGGGCAAAGATTGCGTCATGGTCAATACCCGCTCGCTGGGCGGGATCGCGATCGATAACTGCGGGTGCTTCGGCGTGTACTTCGCCCGCCCCCTGACGCCCTACACGCTGGTCGAGGACCTCGTCTTGCTCGGGCTGCCCGGTGCGTTGTGGCTCCAGGTCCGCGGATAGATTCTATGTCGCCAGGCAAGCCCTGAGGCGCAGAATATATTCCCCAACCCGCGATTGATTGGCAGCCGCGGACTGTCTAACCAGGGTTTTCTCGCGGTTAATTCAAGCGCGCGACGATTGTTCCTGAAAGGCAGGTCTTC
>JBBQJK010000414.1:0-2288 GCA_038325835.1 Gammaproteobacteria bacterium | reverse complement strand
CGCTCTCAGGGCAGCTGAAGGCACTGGCTCTCGCGCACAACGCGACCTTGTTCATGGTGCTCCTGGCTGCCTTTAACGTCCTGCTTCTGCGGCTCTCGGGCCAGGACGACCAGGCCATCGGTTGCCCAGTGGCACGGCGCGACCACCCCGAACTCGAAGGCCTGATTGGCTACTTCACCAATACCCTGGTGTTCCGCACCGACCTGTCCGGCAATCCATCCTTCGAGGCGCTGCTCGCCCGCGTCCGGCAGACCAGCCTCGAGGCCTTTGCCAACGAGGAGCTGCCATCCGACCGCCTGGTAGAGATCCTCCGGCTGCCAAGCGATCTGAGCCGCAACGCGCTCTACCAGGTGGGCTTCGTGCTGCAAAACCTGCCCGACGCGGAGCTCCGCCTGCCAGGTCTCCGCACCGAGCCACTGGCCGTGGATACGGCGATGGCCAAGGCTGACCTGTGGCTGTCACTGGTCGAGGTGGACGATGGACTGAGCGGCTCCATGGCCTACAGCACCGACCTCTTCGATGCGGCGACCATCGAGCGCTACGGCCGGCACTTCCTCACGTTGCTGGCGTCCGTCGTCGCGGCTCCGGAGCAGGCCATCGGCGCGCTGCCGCTGCTCGAGGCCGAGGAACGCCAGCGAATTCTGGTGGACTGGAACGACACCGCCCGGGACTATCCGCTGCAGCGGTGCACGCAGGAACTGGTGGAAGCGCAGGTGCGGCGGACCCCGGAGGGCGTCGCGGTAGTGTGTGGCACCCGGCACGTGACCTATGCGGAGCTCAACCGCCGCGCCAATCAGCTTGCGCACCGGCTCCGCGAACTCGGTGTCGGCCCGGACGTGCCCGTGGGCGCTTGCCTGGAGCGCTCCGTCGAGCTGCTGGTCGCCTTCCTGGGCATCCTCAAGGCGGGCGGTGCCTGGCTGCCACTGGACCCGGACGAGCCCGCGGATCGGCTGGCCTTCAAGGTCGCGGACAGCGCCGCGCGGGTGATCCTTAGCCAGGGCGCCGGCACCGCTCTGCTGCGGGACTTGCCGGCGTCGGTGACCCTCCTGCGACTGGATACAGACTGGCCGCTGCTCGCGGGCTACGCGGCTACCGATCCGGCGGTGGCCAACGCCCCCGACGACATCGCCTACGTCATCTACACCTCGGGATCCACCGGCCAGCCCAAGGGCGCCCTGATCCCCCATCGCGGCCTCTGCAACCACGTGCACTGGCTGAACGAAGTCCTGGGCACCCGTGCGCAGGATCGCCTGCTGCAGACCACACCCATCGGCTTCGACGCCTCGGTCTGGACCCTGGTCGTGCCACTGACCGTCGGCGCGACGATCGTGCTCGCCGAGCCGGGTGGCCAGCGGGACAGCGGCTATATCGTGCGAACCACTAATGAGGAGGCGATCACGCTGGCGCAGGTTGTGCCGTCCCAGTTGCGGGCCCTGGCGGCGCAGTCCGGGTTTGGCACGTGCCAGTCCCTGCGCCACGTGATCGTTGGTGGCGAAGCGCTCGCGTGGGACCTGGCCCTGGACTTCCAGCGCCTGTTGCCCGCCACCACCCTCAGCAACTTGTATGGAGCGACCGAAGCGAGTGACGACACCACCCGGTTCGAACTCGGTTCCGGGACATTTTCCTCACTGACGGTGCCCATCGGCCGACCGATGGCCAACGCCCAGTGCTACATCCTCGATAGCCACCAGGAGCCCGTGCCCATCGGCGTGACGGGCGAGCTGTACCTCGGTGGTTACGGTCTGGCGCGGGGCTATCTGAACCGTCCGGCACTCACGGCAGAGCGCTTTGTTCCCCATCCGTTCCGGCCCGGAGAGCGCCTCTACCGGACCGGCGACTTCTGCCGCTACCTGAGCACGGGTGATATCGAGTACCTGGGCCGGGGCGATCAGCAGATCAAGCTGCGCGGCTTTCGCATCGAGGTTGGCGAAATCGAGGCGGCGCTCCGCGACTGTGCCGGGGTCCGGCACTGCGTGGTGATGGTGCGGGAAGACCAGCCCGGACTGCAGCGCCTGGTCGCCTACGTGGCCGGCGCGGACCTGGCCAGGGAATCACTTCTGGCAGGCCTTAAACCGCGGCTGCCGGACTACATGGTACCCACGGCATTCGTACTGCTCGACGAACTGCCGCTGCTCCCGAACGGCAAGCTGGACCGGCAGGCACTGCCGGTGCCCGACTACCAGCAGTTGACTGAACCGGGCGCAGATCGCGCCCCGGGCACGGCACTCGAAAAGCAGATTGCAGACATCTGGACCGAACTGCTGGGCCTGCAGCGGATCGGCCTGGAT
>JBBQJK010000413.1:0-2291 GCA_038325835.1 Gammaproteobacteria bacterium | reverse complement strand
CAGCAGCGGCAGTGGATCATCATGGCGGCGAAGGAGCTGGGCATCATGCCCACCACCGAGGGCGGGCTCGATTTCAAGCTCGACCTGACCCACGCGATGGATGGGTATCCCGGGATCGAGCATGCACTGCCGATCGCCCCGATCTACCAGGACGTCGTCGAGCTGTTCAAGGCGTCGCAGACCACCAACACGCCGACGCTGCTCGTCTCCTACGGCGGGCCGTTCGGCGAGAACTACTACTACGCCACCGAAAACGTCCATGGAGACGCGAAGCTTCGGCACTTCTTCCCGGAGCCCGCGCTCGACACCCGGACCCGCCGCCGTGGGCAAGGCGCCGGCGGCAGTCCCGGACCCGGAGGATGGTTCCGCACGGAGGAGTACATCTTCCCGAAGCACGCCGAGTTCGCCAAGCGCATGATTGAAAATGGCGCCCGGATCGGCATCGGAAGCCACGGACAGCTCCAGGGCCTTGGGTATCACTGGGAGCTCTGGTCGATGGCCTCGGGCGGTATGACGCTGCACGACGTGCTGCGGTCCGCGACGATCTACGGCGCGGAGGCCATCGGGATGGGCGCCGACCTGGGAAGCCTCGAGGCCGGCAAGATGGCCGACATCGTGGTCATGGACGGGAACCCGCTCGAGAACATCCGGAATTCCAACACGGTGCGGTATGTGATGAAGAACGGCCGGATCTATGAGGGCAGCACCCTGAACGAGATCTGGCCCCGGCAGAAGCCCCTGGCCTCGCAGTACTGGCAGGAGGGGGCGGTGAGGACGGCGGCTGGAATCAGATAGGAGTGAGGAGTGAGTAGAGAAAGGAGAGGGGGGCCCCGGTCTGACCGAAGGCCCCTCTCACGTCTCACCTCCACCTCTTACCTTCTAGGCCAATGCCCCCAGCCAGAACTGGTGGTAGGCCTCCTGGGTTTCCTCGGCCGACGCGCCCTGTAAGAGGCGCAGCTGAAGACCGTCGAGAATGGACTGGATCAGGGGGGCCAGACTGCCGAGCTGGTTTCCGATTCCCAGGGATTTGCTGAGCGCGACCGCAAAGGATTCCATGTCCGCCGTGCGTTCCGCTCCGCCCGTCCGGAGCGGCCCGTCCGAGGAGATCAGGCTGAGCCAGGCCGCAAACCAACCGGACTCCACCTCCTGAACCATCACGGTCCAGAGGCGGTCCAAGGCGGCCGATCCCGACACGGCAATGGCAGCCAGGCGCTTGGCAAACCGGTCGTCCCTGAGGGTTTCTGCCGAACGGACCAGTAGATCCTGTTTGGAGCGGTAGTGATAGTTGACGAGGCCCTTGGCGCAGTGAGCGCGGTTGGCGACTTCTTCAACTGTCCAGTTGTTCAGGCCATGAAGAGCAATGACGTCGATCGCAGCGCCGAGGATAGCGTCCTTCACAAATGCTCCCGGATTGGTGTGATTGACTGACCGGACAACCAAACGTAACCTGTTGAAAGAAAAGGTCAATGCAGGTCATCATCGCCCTGGTTCTGGTTCAGATCATTTATGCCAGCGGAGTGATCGTTGGCAAATTTCTGCTCCCGATCGTGCCAGCGCCGGTCATCGTCACCCTTCGAATGGTCGTGGCTTCGGTCGTCTTTTTCGTGGCGCACCGCGCCATGAAGGGCAAGGCGCCGATCTCGGTGTCCGACTGGGCCAAGTTCGCCGTGCTGGGGGTGCTGGGCGGGGCGGGGAATCAGCTCCTGATCCTGCTGGGTCTCACCCGGACGACGGCGATCAACGCGGCCATCCTGATCCCGATGATTCCCATATTCACGGTGGTGTTCGGGTGGGCCCTGCTGCGAGACCGTCCCAGCGGCCTCAAGTGGACCGGGGTGGCTGTGGCCGCGCTCGGCACCATCTACCTGATCGGCCCCGACCGAGTATCGCTGGCCCCCGACGTGGTGCTTGGCAACGTCCTGGTGCTGGTGGGCATGGCCTTCAACGCGCTGGCTTTCCTGTTGTCGAAGCAAATGCTGGAGCGCTACCCTCCCGTGACGGTGGCGTTCTGCCTGACCCTGACCGGGCTCATCGGCGTTCTGCCGCTCGGTATCAACGCCGCCGGGTCGGTCCATCCGGAGTACCTGAACACCCGGCTGCTGCTCTGGCTGGCGTACATGACGGTGTTCCCGACCACCGTCACTTATTTCCTCAATCTCTGGTCTCTCCGGCGCGCCTCGCCCACCCTGGTGACCAGCTTCATCTACCTCCAGCCGCTCTTTACCACCGCCGTCGCCCCTCTCGTCCTGCAGGGAGAGGAGTTGACGCTGCGGGTAGCCCTCGCCGGCACC
>JBBQJK010000412.1:0-2304 GCA_038325835.1 Gammaproteobacteria bacterium | reverse complement strand
GAGACCGCCACCCAGCTCACCCAGCAAGCCACCGCCGAATTTTGCGGACCCCCCCGTCGGCGCCCCTTTCGGCGCGATTCACTATCGATCGCGCCTAACGGCGCTCCTACAGCGCTACGGCCCGGTGCCTTTCAGGAAGGTGGGCATCACGATGGCGCTTCCGCCGCCGTCGGTCGTGGCGCAGTGGACCTGGTTACGGCCCGCGCGCTTGGCGCCGTAGAGCGCTTCATCGGCCCGGCCGATCAGGGTTGAGACCGTCTCACCGGGCCGGTACTCGGCGATGCCTATGGACACGGTGACGTGATGCAGTCCGTCGAAGGGCCGCCGCACCACGGCCTGGCGGATGCGCTCGGCGCACCGGAGCGCACCGCGGAGCGACGTCTCGGGCAGCAGCACGATGAACTCCTCACCGCCGACGCGACCGAAGGCACTGCGGCCTGCCGTTCTGGGCTCGCCAGGGTCCTCATTCAGCGTGACGGGCAGCCCGGCCGTATTCACGGTGTCCATGGTGCGCAGCGCCCCGCGGACGCGGCGGGCAAAGGCTGCCAGGATCCGGTCGCCGGCCTGGTGCCCATACTGGTCGTTCATGTTCTTGAAGTGGTCGATGTCCAGCAGGCACACGCAGAGATCTTCGCCGCCCCGGTCCGCCCGGGACTTCTCCCGGGCCACCAGTTCCAGAATGGAGTGCCGGTTGTAGGAGTTCGTGAGCTGGTCCCGTTCCGCCCGGCGCGTGATGCGCTCGATGCCCGCCTGCAGTTCCGCGTTGCGCGCCTGCAGCTGCTCCCGGGCGCTGGCCAGAGTCCGGGCCGCCAGGTAGATAGCCGCCAACAAGACACTCAGCACCAGGCTCGGCAGCAGTAAGGGCAGCAAGGCCGCCGCATTGAGGGAGGCACCCGACTGCACCAGCAGGCCCTGATGGAACAGCGGCGTTGCGGCGCTCAGCAGGGCGGCCCAGCACATCAGGCGGCCCAGCACGGGCAGGCTCGCTGCCGGCACGGCCAGCGCGATGGCCGACAGGTACATGCCGACGCTCAGCACGGCACCCGCCGGGGACCCGGCGGTGTACCAGGCAAACAAGGTGGACCAGACGATGCCCATGAGGGACTGGGCGGTTACCAGCAGCGAACCAGAGGGCTGTGCCACAACCGGTAGACGGCGGAACCCCAGGAACAGGCCCAGGGTGAGAGCGCAACCCAGACTGAGGACCAGAGCGGCGCCGGCAGGCAGGGGCACCGTGCCCGCCCCGTGGGCCAGCGCGGCAAGGCCTGCCCAGACCGCGTAGAGCAGGGCGGCGCGCTGGTCGATTCGGCCAGGAACGCGGTCAGGGCTGGTACCCGACGGCACAACGGCGAACGACGGGGCCAGGGAAGGGGTTTCCATAGGCGGGACTTCTTTTGTTATTGCCGGCGTTGTGCCGGTCTTTATTGGGGACGATGCTGGCACACCCCCACCGTCCAAACCGTGACGGGGTTCCGGGTAAATGCCTTGCCATAACGCGTCAAGACGCGGGCCTTCTGTCCGGGCGCCGCCGCCACCGGGCGGCGGCTAGAATGTCCACCGATGGCGAGCAGTAATACCTTTGACGTGATCGTGGTGGGTGGTGGCCACGCTGGCACTGAAGCGGCCGCTGCGGCCGCCCGTCGCGGCGCCCCCACGCTGCACCACACCCAAAACCTCGAAACCGTCGGCCCGATGAGCTGCAACCCGGCCATCGGCGGCATCGGCAAGGGCCATCTCGCCCGGGAGATCGACGCGCTGGGCGGGCTCATGGCCCGAGCCGCCGACCAGGCCGGCATCCACTTCCGCACCCTCAACTCCAGCAAGGGCCCGGCCGTCCGGGCCACCCGAGCCCAGGCTGACCGGGCACTCTACCGTCAGGCGGTGCGCGCGCTGCTCGACGCCCAGCCCAACCTCCTCCTGTTCCAGCAGGGCGTGGATGACCTGATTGTCACAGGCGACCGGGTCACCGGCGTGGTCACCCAGTCCGGCCTGCGCTTCCACGCCCGGGCCGTCGTGCTCACGGTCGGCACCTTCCTGGCCGGCCGCATCCATGTGGGCCTCACCCACTACTCCGGCGGCCGCGCCGGCGACCCAGCCTCGGTGGGCCTGGCGGCGAGGCTCCGGGAACTGCCCTTCGACGTGGGCCGCCTCAAGACCGGCACGCCACCCCGCATCGATGCCCGCTCCGTCGACTTCAGCGCGATGACGGTCCAGCACGGCGACACGCCCGAGCCGGTTTTCTCGTTCCTGGGCCGCCGGGCCGAGCATCCCCGCCAGGTGCCCTGCCACATCACCCGGACTACC
>JBBQJK010000411.1:0-2319 GCA_038325835.1 Gammaproteobacteria bacterium | reverse complement strand
CCGGGGTCACTTGCGGGGCCGCAGAAAAAACTCGTGGGGTGCACCCCGCAGGGACATGCTGACGTAAAGGAGCGCCATGTGCTCCGTGTAGCGCGCGGTGCGCAGCGGGCCAACGTCCACTGGCTCAAGGCCGACGATCTTTACCAGCTCCGCGACCTCCGCCTTCGCCGCCGCGTTGTCGCCCGAGAGCGGCACGCTGACCGGGCCCGCGGCGCTCCGCGGGTCAGCCATTACCGCCCAGTTCATCGTGTTGAACGCCTTCACCACCACTGCACCCGGTGCCCAGGCCTGCAGGCGCTCGGCCGCGGAGTCCGTCACTGGCAGCTCGATCTCGCGCCCGTCGCGTACGTCCAGCGGATTGTTAGCGTCAATGATGACTTTGCCGGTGAGCAGACCAAGACTCCTGACGGACAACTCGGCCGCTTCCCAGGGCACGGCAAAGAGCAGCAGCCTGCAGGCCTGGGCGGCCTTCTCCGGCGTCGTCGCGCGGGCGTTGGCCCCCGACTTCCTGACGATCTCCTGCACCCGCTCTGCCTCGGGTGTGCGGGAGCCGTAGACGACCGGATAGCCCGCCGCGCCCCAGCGCTGGCCCAGCGTCCCGCCCACACTGCCGGGGCCGACAATTGCAATGCACTCGGGCGTGGCAGCGGCCGTCTCGGGCCCTGACAAGGCGCCAACCAGCATGAGGGTGGGAATCAGGCGCCGCATGTGAACCCTTCCTGCGTGCGAACGAAGCGCGTCGGAGGAAGTATAGGCCGAGGTAAGGCCACTCCCGGTAACCCGGCACGACTCCCGGCTGACCGCAAGGACACTGGACTCTCCGCACCCTCATCAACGACGAGAGGGTGCGGACTAATTGCTCAAAGCTCTGCCTGGTAGCCCTTCCCCTGGGCAGAGGCCGGGCTCGTCCTGTCCTCCGTTGCAGCAGCTCTTAACGCAGCACCCAGGTCGGGCCCGAGTTCGACAATCTCTACGGCGAGGGTCACAGTGACGCAGCGCCGGGCCCGCTGGCGTTCCGCGTAGCCGCGGGCCTGCGCCAGTCCGCAGACGGCGCCAGCGGCAACCTCCAGGCGGCTGTAGAGCGCCCCGACTCCGTCAGCGGACCGGAGATTCAGGTCTGCCACGGGCACGCTGTAAGTCATCCCGGTCGGTACTCAGTGCCAGTTCCATCTCACACCTCGACATTGGGGGACTGAGACCCCTGTTGCACGAGTCGTGCCAGCCAACCTGCCGCGCGATCCCCAAGTCTGGCGCCGTTGCCGCCAGAACGGCCGCACCACAGCCGGGCGACTCACGCCAGGCACAGCGCCGATCGGGTGCGCCGGAGCCCTGCCGATCACGGCGATGCGAGAACTTCAGCCATCGGCCGTTTCCTCAGGCGCAGGGCAATGCCGCCAATCACCACGGTAACCACAGCGAGCACGCCGAAAGACGCCTGATAACCCCGGGTGCCGCCCCCCGCAGAGGTGGCCACGGCCCCGACAACCGCGGCGCCAGTGAGCTGCCCCACGGCCAGAAAGATGTTCAGCAGGCCCTGGGTGGACGCGCGGTCTTCAGCCCTGGCCTCTTCGAGAACGATGTAGCGGAGAGGGGCACCCAGCAGCGCGGCAACACCGACGCCGACAAGCATGCCGCCGCCAATGAATGTGACGTAGGTGATCCCTGCCAGGGCGTAAACCAGCAGGCCGACGAGCACTATCCCCAGCGAGACCTGGATAACCCGCGCTGGCCCCAGCGCATCGACGACCTTCCCTGCCAGTACCGAGACAATCATCATCACAAACACCCCGGGCAGCATCAGCCACGCCGCAGTACTCGCGGTAATACCCAGGGCGGCTACGCCCAGCGCGGGAAAAAACACCTGGGCACATTCCACCGCGCCCAGCCCGGCAGCGATCAGCATCACCAACTGTATCTGCCGGGCAGCGAAGAATGACGGCCTGATGATCGGGTCAGCGGCGGCTTTTTCGATGCGCCAGAAGAGTGGCAAGAGGACAATCCCGCCAAGCAGGAACGGCCACACCTGCAGGCTCATCAGGCTGGCCACCAAATCGGCCGTATCAAGATTGGTAACGCCCACGGCGATGCCGAACAGCAGGGCCGTCAGCACCAGGCCACCGGGCCAGTCAAACGGCAGCAACTGCCCGGTGCCGCCGGAGGGCAACAGCCGCCAGGCCGCGACCAGCAAACCGAAGGCAATCGGAAGATTGATCATGAACAGCCACTGCCACGAATAGCGCAGCAGGATCCCGCCGAGCACCGGCCCGAGCAGAAACGCCAGGCCGAACACCGCGCCGATCAGGCCCAGCGCACTGCCCT
>JBBQJK010000410.1:0-2326 GCA_038325835.1 Gammaproteobacteria bacterium | reverse complement strand
CGGCTCGCACCGCATCGAGTCCAGAAACCTCAGCAATAGCAAGCAACCGCCACGCCCCCTGCTCGGGGGTGTCGAGGAGCCAGCACTCGCGAATGCCCGGGTGGCGGGCGTGCAGTAACGCCAGATAACGGTGCAGCTCCGGCGCCAGCTGGGGTTCCGTATCTGCCCGCCATAGCGGTTGGCCCGCGCCGCGCCACCAGTGGGTCGGCGGCAGGCCGCTGGCGGCGACGTAGCCAAACAGCGCGATGAGAGAGAGGTAAAGGATGGCCTGCGCGACCCGGCGGATGAAGGCCGGGGTATCTATGACCTGGCCCGGGACGCCTCGAAGCAGAAGGACGATAGCCAGGACCGCTGCCGCCACGACGACCGCGGCCAGCAGGCGCACCCAGACCGGTATGACCCGCAAGGCAGGCGGCGAACTCACGGCTGGCAGCCCTCCCCGACCACGCTTCTACTCCCCGGGCCCGCCCCTAGTAGTGGGGCGGAATCTCGCTGCGCGGGCCACCAGCGGCCTCGGCGGACGATTCCAGCGCTTCAATCTGGCTCGCCAGAGCCTCGTTTCGCAGCAGCGTCCGGTCGAGCTGCTGCTGCTGGCGATACACGACATCGCTCAGCTCCTGGACAGCCCGCTCCAGGTGCGAGCACTTGATTTCGAGAACTTCGAGCCGGGTGTTGTCGATCATTTGCTAAGGTAGAGGACTGGATGGCGGACAAAGATACTCGCACAGCCTTTGTCCCGTCATCCGCATTGCTTGTATCAGCATCCCACCGGCATCGCACCCGCATCCCACCCGCATCCCACCCGCATCGGAGAGCACCTATGAACCGCCTGCGTAAACTGGCTGACTACGGCCAAAGCTACTGGATGGATGACCTCTCCCGCGACCTTCTCCGCAGCGGGGACCTTCCGCGCCGGATCCGGGAGGAAGGGCTGCGGGGCATCACCTCCAACCCGGCGATCTTCAGCCAGGCCATCGGCGGCAGCACCGCCTACGACGAGCAGATCGGCCGCAGTGCGCGCGCCGGCAGGTCGGCCCTGCAGATCTACGAAGAACTCACCTGCCAGGACATCCGGGACGCCTGCGATGCGCTGCTACCGGTGTACCGGGACACGGATGGCCTGGACGGCTATGTCAGCCTGGAAGTGTCGCCACTGCTGGCCCGGGACACTGCAGGCTCCATTGCGGAGGGCGCTCATCTGGCGAAGCTCGTGGACAAGCCCAACCTGATGATCAAGATTCCCGGCACCGCTGAGGGCCTGCCAGCCGTCGAGGAACTGCTGTATCGGGGGATCAGCGTCAACGTCACCCTGCTCTTCAGCGTCGAGGTGTACCAGGCGGTGGCCGAAGCCTGGCTCAAGGCGATGGAACGTCGGCTCGCCGCCGGTCAGCCTCTGAACAACGTGTCCTCCGTCGCCAGCTTCTTCGTGAGCCGCATCGATACCCTCGTGGATCAGTTGCTCGCGCACCGGATCCGTCCGGATGGCACGTCGGCGCTGACGCCACACCCGGAGTCGTTACAGGGCAAAGTGGCGGTCGCCAACGCCAAGCTGGCCTACGCCGCCTTCCGCCGGATGGCGGGGAGCGAGCGGTGGCAGGCCGTGGCCGCAGCGGGCGCCAGACCCCAGCGCCTCCTCTGGGCCAGCACCGGCAACAAGAACCCGGCCTACAGCGACGTGGGCTATGTGGAACCGCTGATCGGCGCCCACACGGTCAACACCATGCCAGCATCAACAGCCGCGGCCTTTGCAGACCACGGCAAGCCGGGGAAGAACCTCTCCCGGGCCGTACCTGTAGCCCGTAAGTCTTTGAAAGATCTAAAGGCCCTGGGCATCGACCTGAAGCGGGTGACCTGGCAGCTGGAGAATGAGGGCATCCAGAAGTTCATCGAGCCCTTCGAGAAGCTGATTGGGAACATCGAGGCCAAACGCAAGGCCCTGGCGGGCTAGGGGCGCCGCGCCGTGGCTGGAGCGGGGCGCCGGCAGTCCGGCCGCTGGACGCGTTTGGTTGACCTCGGGTCGGTTATGGCCTAACGTCGGCTCGCAATTGGCGTTTTTGGCCTGCCTTGGACTTAAGAAGACTCCCATCCGGGATATTCCACGACTGATGCTTTCCAACTATTCCATGTTGTCCGGATCCGCAATCCCCTGTCGAATCAAGAAGTGATCAGGCAGGGTCGCGCTGACCGGTTGTTTTATTTTTTTATTGCTTAAGGAAGATTTACTAAAATGGCTACAGGTACTGTCAAGTGGTTTAACGCCCAGAAGGGCTTTGGGTTCATCCAGCCGTCCGACGGCTCGAAGGACGTTTTTGTGCACGTGACTGCC
>JBBQJK010000409.1:0-2372 GCA_038325835.1 Gammaproteobacteria bacterium | reverse complement strand
CCGTGATCTGGAGGCCGCCGGTCGCCATCAGTGCGTCCAGCGAAAGCGTCAGGCCGGCAGTGACCGAAGCGGGGTGGGCCAGCAGCGCCAGTCGCCGGCCGCCCAGGTCCCTGCGCAGGGCGCTATCAGCGAGCAGCCGGTCGATGCCGAAATTCATGCGTGCTACGCGCCTTTCTGGTTGGCGGGTTCCTGGCCGGGCAGCTCCAGCACAAAGCCGCCGGGGTGGTGAAAGTCCGGCTGCTGCTCCGGGTGCCGGAGTGCCCAGTAACTGATTGTGCCTGATTCTTCCTCAATGACAGCCGAGAGCGCGAGACGCAGAGCAGAGCCCGGGGGGGCGGACAACAGCCCATCAAGGCGGATCTCAACGTGGAGCTCCAGCCGCCCGTCAGTCCGTTGCCAGGCAGCCGAGGGAGCGGCCTCGAGAGGGGGTGTGCGCATCCCGGTCCGTCGGCCGGTAAAGGTGTAGGCGGCCCACTGGCCCGATGGCGAGAAGTTCAGTTCCGCGTAACCGGGTGATCCTGCTGTTGCGATGAAGGCTTCGAAGCACGTGTGCCGCCAGAGGTTATTGGCTCGGGCCGGCGTCCGGCTCATCGGCAGCCGCAGTTGCGAGAGATCGGCGTCGAGCTGGTAGGCAAGACGCAGGATCCCGCCAGCCTGCCGGTCTGCATCAACCTCAAAGTTCTGTATCGGGCCCCCGACTGTCGGGGCGTGGACCACCAAATGCATGACTACTGAGCCTGACCTGGCCGGGCCTGGCCTGGCACCAGGCGGACAATCCGTGACCCGGCGCCGTTCTCCAGCAGGAGATAGATCTCACCGCCGGGGCCCACCTCAATGTCCCTGAAGCGGGCCAGATCCTTCAGCAGTGTTTCGGTGTGCACGACCTTGTTGTCCACGACTGCCATGCGCAGCAGATCCGTGGCCCGCAGGGTCCCGACGATGATCTGGTTCTGCCAGTGGGGAAATGCCTTGCCCCGGTAGAAGACGAAACTCGAGATGGCCTGGGAGGGCGTCATGTCCACGACCGGAAACTCCACGTCCTTCGCCTCCAGTTTGCTGTTCAGTACCTTGGCCACGTCGACCGGCCGGCCATCGTAGTTCACGCCGTTGGTGAACAGCGGCCAGCCGTAGTTCCGCGCCTTCTGCAGGCGGTTCAATTCGTCGCCGCCGCGCGGTCCCATTTCCGTGCTCCAGACGTCTTTCGTCTGCGTATTGAACTCAAGTCCCTGGACACTGCGGTGCCCATAAGTCCAGATGGACTTCAGCGCGCCGGGGGTGCTTGTGAAGGGATTGTCCGCGGGAACTCGCCCGTCCTGATGGAGGCGATGGATCTTGCCGTAGGGGAGCGTGAGATCCTGTATCCCCATGTAGTCCAGTGGCGCCTTCATGCCCACGCTGAAGTAAACGTGACCCGTGTCGTCGAAGGCGATCCGGCCGCCGGCCGCCAGATCCGACGTGTCGGTGTAGGTGGCAATATCTGCCTGCCAGAGGATCTCCTGGTCAATCCAGGCACCATCCCTGATGCGCCCGCGGATCAGTCGGTTCATGGAGACGGGGCGATGGGAGCGACGGCTGAGATCGTTGCAGTCACTGCAGCGATCGGTGTGGTGCAGGTAGATCCAGCCGTTCTTCCCATACTGCGGATCCAGCGCAACGTCCAGCATCCAGCCAAGGCCCTGGACCTGGCCCAGAAAGAGGGTTGAGTCCGCGTAAACTGCGGGCGTCCCCGTGATCGGTGCCGACGGCTTGCCGTCCTTGCCAATGATGCTGAGGCCGCGCATCCGCTCCGACAGCAGGATGCGCCCGTCGGGCAGCAGCGCGATGGAGAAGGGCATGGGGTCCAGCCCTTCTGCCACGGTCTCGACGCGGAACGTCTGAAGTTCGCTCGTGACGGGCGTCGTGGGAATGTTCAGTGCTATGCCCGCCCGCTTGTCGAGGATGGTGGTGCCCTGGCGCTGCTCCGCCACGTAGAGCGCCAGGTTCCAGATCTGGCTTTCATTCAGCGTCGCGGACCAGGCAGGCATGCCTGCAGCAGGAAAGCCGCGCGCAATGCTCTGGGCGATGTCCTTGACGGCGGTACCGTGGGTCAGATCGACACCAATCAGCGGCTTCCCCAGCGACGTGCCGCGAAGGTCTTCACCATGACAGGCTGCGCACTGGTCGTTGAACTGCCGGATGAAGCCGTCCTGCATGGGAATCTTGCTGAGCTTTTCCCAGTCCACCTTCGCCGGGTCAAACCCCTGGGCGCTGGTGCCGGCACTGAGGCCTGCGAGACACACGCTGAGTGCGAGCGACAGCAGGGTGCGCCTGAATCTGTGCCGGGTCATCACGGGTTCCTTCGGTAGCGGCTAACGCAGCTGTCTGCCAGGCCC
>JBBQJK010000408.1:0-2388 GCA_038325835.1 Gammaproteobacteria bacterium | reverse complement strand
GACGGCAGCCATGCGCCGGGCCGACGTAGGAGCGGCTTCAGCCGCGATTGCGATACAAGCCCCGGTCCACGACGGCGGCCATGCGGTCGACATCGAGACGGCCACCGAGAAAGGCGTTGATGGCAGCGGCCGTGCGCTGCGGATCCGCCAGCGCCTCCCGGTGGGCCACTTCCAGCATCCGGAAGTTGCGCTTGCTGCGCATCAACAGCTGGACGTTGACGAGATGCTTGCGGAACAGGTCCAGGGCCTTCGCATCGTCCACCGGGTTTGGCTGCTGCTGCCGCTCCAGCATCACGTTCTGGGAGCGGATCACCTCGGCGAGATCCCGGCGCGCGAACAGCACGCGGTAGGCGTTGTCGTCCGGCAGTTCCTTGAGCAGGTAAGAGATCACCTTGAGCCCCTTGCCCCGCGCGTTGCGGACCCAGGCCTTGTCGGGCTGCTCACCCAGGCTCTTGACGCTCTCCATTTCGAAGTAACCCCGGGGATTGTCCGGGTCGGCGTGGCGCTTCTCGTCGGTCAGCAGCGGGAGGCCGCCGGCCTCGAGCATCGCCATCAGCATCGACGTGCCGGAGCGGGGCAGCCCGGACACGACGACGACGGGTTCACCATAACGGAGCCGCTGGAAAAAGCCGGAAAACATCAGGTGCGTATACTAATCCCAGGAGATGCCCTTGCCAGCACTGCTCGAAGCACTTCGTCCCCACCAGTGGTCCAAGAACCTGTTGCTGGCCGTTCCCGCGCTGGTGGGCCAGGCCTGGATGCAGCCGGGCGTGGCCACGCAGGTGCTCCTCGCCATCGTCGCCTTCTGCCTCGTGGCTTCCGGCACCTATCTGCTGAATGACCTCCTCGACCTGGAGTCAGACCGGGGCCATCCGGACAAACGCCGGCGGCCGTTTGCCGACGGTCGCCTGAACCCCCTGTGGGGCCAGCTCGGCGGACCGCTGCTGGTCGGTCTCGGCTGCGGCCTGGCGGTGCTGACCCTCAGCCGGGACACGGTCGTCCTGCTGCTCGTCTATGTACTGGCCAGCGCGGCCTACACGCTGTGGCTGAAGCGCGTGCTGCTGGTGGATGTGATCCTGCTCGCCGGTCTTTACTCGCTGCGCCTGCTCGCCGGGGGCGCGGCGGCGGGTGTCGCGGTATCGTCCTGGCTGCTGGCGTTCTCCATGTTCTTGTTCCTGTCCCTCGCGCTCGCCAAGCGACTGACGGAACTGGAGACGGCGCCCCCTCGGGAATCCGCCCTTGACCGGGCGAGGGCCTACCGCCCCCGGGACCGGGAGGCCTTCGCGGCGATGGGCCCGGCAGCCGGCATGCTGTCGATCCTCGTGCTGGCGCTCTACGTGAGCAGCGAGCCGATTCGCAGCCGCTACGTCGAGCCCGACGCCCTGTGGCTGCTCTGCCCCTTATTGCTCTACTGGATCCTGCGGGTGTGGTTCCTGGCGCTGCGGGGCGAACTGCATTCCGACCCGGTGGTGTTCGCGCTCCGGGACGGGGCGAGCTACGTCGTGCTGGCCGGCATGCTCGCGGTCTTCTATCTCGCCGCGGGCTGATGGCCTGCGGATGAACGGGCCCAGCAGCGCGCAGGCAGCCATCCCGCCCCGTTTGCGCCTGCTCCAGGCGCTGGACCGGCAGGTGGGTGGCGCGCTGGTCCGGACGGTCAGGCCCCGCGCCACCGGCACGCCCGGCGAGCCGCTGACTGACCTCCGTCGCGTGCTGGTGATGCGTCCCGGCGGGCTCGGCGACGCGTTGCTGCTCTGGCCGCTGCTCGACGCCCTGCGGGCGGCGTGGCCGGGCGCGAGCGTCGACGTGCTGGCAGAACGCCGGAACGCGGGCGCCTTCGCCCTGAACCCGGAACACGCCGGCGCCCTGCGGGTCTTCCACTACGACGACGCGCCGCTGCAGGCCTGGCGCGCGCTCCGCCAGCAGCCCTACGACCTGATCATCGACACCGAGCAATACCATCACCTGAGCATCGTCCTCGCGAACGCACTCAGGCCCCGGTGGCTCTGCGGCTTCCGCACGCTGGGCCGGGGCCGCCTGCTGACCCACGCGACCGACCACGACGAAGAGACCTACGAAGCGCGCGCGTTTCTGCGCCTGGGCGCCGCCCTGCTCGGCCGGGAACTCCCTTTTGCTCCCGACCGGCCGTTTCTGTCCGTGGGCGCGGCCGCGGCGGACTTTGCCCGGTCGGCGCTGCCGGCCCGGCTGTCCCGGGTGGTCGCCCTGCTGCCCGGCGCGGGCGGACCGTACCGGCGCTGGGCACCCGCACGCTACGGGGACGTCGGCGCCGCCCTCGCGGAGCAGGGCTGTCACCTGCTCCTGCTCGGGGGCAGCGATGCCCTGGCCGCCGGCCGGCAGATCGCCGCACTGCTGCCGCCCGGCCAGGTCACC
>JBBQJK010000407.1:0-2390 GCA_038325835.1 Gammaproteobacteria bacterium | reverse complement strand
CACGGGGAAATGGGGACATGCCTCAATTAACATCGTGTAAAGAGGCATGTCCCCATTTACCCGTGTCCCCATTTACCCGACAAAACCTATAGCTTCAGCGGGATTTGCGGCGTGTTGGGGCCGTCGCGGCGAGCGCAGGATGCGCGGCAATGACGGTGCGACTCATTGCTGCCTGGCCCCTGGAGCGCTACCAGCTCTGGCTCGCCTACGCCGACGGCACGGAAGGTGCGGTGGACCTGGAACACCAGCTGGCACCCTGGTCTCTCGAGCCGCTCCGGGACGTCCGGGAATTCCGCCGGCTCACCCTGGACCGGAGCCAGAATCTTCTGGTCTGGCCCACCGGCGTCGAACTGGACACCAGCGCGCTCTACCGGGAACTGAAGCTCCGCAAACGACGCAAGCGCATCGGCTTTTACTGAAAGGTCACCACGCTGCGAATGGACTCCCCCGAGTGCATCAGGTCGAAGGCCCGGTTGATGTCCTTTAGAGGCATCGTGTGGGTGATCATCTCGTCGATGCGGATCTTGCCGTCCATGTACCAGTCGACGATCTTCGGCACGTCGCGGCGGCCTTTGGCGCCACCGAAGGCGGAACCGCGCCACACGCGGCCCGTCACCAACTGGAAGGGCCGGGTGCTGATTTCCGCGCCCGCAGGCGCCACGCCGATGATGATGCTTTCGCCCCAGCCCTTGTGACAGCATTCCAGCGCCTGGCGCATCACCTGCACGTTGCCGATGCACTCGAAGCTGTAGTCCACGCCGCCGCGGGTCAGCCGGATGATTTCCTGGACCACGTTGTCGCAGTCGTTGGGGTTGATGAAGTGCGTCATGCCGAACGACTCGGCCATGGCCCGCTTGCCCGGATTGGTGTCCACGCCAATGATCATGTCGGCGCCCACCAGCCGCGCGCCCTGCAGGACATTGAGGCCGATACCGCCCAGGCCGAAGACCGCCACGTTGGCCCCCGGCTCCACTTTGGCCGTGTTGATCACGGCGCCGATCCCCGTGGTGACGCCGCACCCGATGTAGCAGACCTTGTCGAAGGGCGCGTCCTCCCGGATCTTCGCCACGGCGATCTCGGGCAGCACCGTGTAATTGGAGAAGGTGGAGGTCCCCATGTAGTGCAGGACATTCTTGCTCCCCAGGCGGAACCGGCTGGTGCCATCGGGCATCACGCCCCGGCCCTGGGTTTCCCGGATCGCCTGGCAGAGGTTGGTCTTGCCGGACAGGCAGTACTCGCACTGGCGGCATTCCGGCGTGTACAGCGGAATGACGTGATCGCCCTTCTTCAGCGAGGTCACGCCGGGGCCCAGATCCACCACCACGCCCGCGCCCTCATGACCCAGGATGCACGGGAACAGGCCCTCCGGGTCCTTGCCCGAGAGCGTGAACTCATCGGTGTGGCAGACGCCGGTGGCGCGGATCTCGATCAGCACCTCGCCCGCGCGGGGCCCGTCCACGTCAACGGTATCAATGACCAGCGGCTGGCCGGCGGCGAGGGCAAGGGCGGCACGGGATTGCATGGGCGGCTCTCCGGAAATCGTGAGTCTAAACTGAAAGGCCGGCAAGACCGACCGTGCAATAATCTCCTCAATGTCTGACAGCAGCGCCAATTGGGGTCAGGACGGCGTCCGCCTCTTCAGTCAGGACCAGCTGGATGACGACCTGGTGCAGTCGCTCTCCGTGCAGCGGGTCGCAGCCCTGACCCACCTGCCGACCGGAATACCCGATGCGTCCGCTGGCTTTCTGGAGATTCCAGCAGGTTCAGCCGGCATCAACCACGAGCCAGGGCCCGACGAGTCCACATATATGGTGCTCAGAGGCCGGATCTCCCTGCAGTGGGGCCGGAACCTCGAGTACCGGGGCTTTGCCAGACCGGGAGAAGGGATTCGCGTGCCGCCCTGGGTTCGGCATGCGGAGAGTAATGCCAGCGACAGGGAAATCCTGGAGCGCCTGCGCATGGTGACGGGCCACTGATGCCGACACTCACTCTTGATCTCCTCCAGACCCTGACCCTCGCGGCCGTCGTCTACTACGCGGGCGTGCTTGCCCGTCAGCACATCGCCTTCCTGAACCGGCTCAACATTCCCTCGGCGGTAGTGGGTGGGCTGCTGTTTGCGGCACTGGTGCTGATCTGCCGGGACCGTTTCTTGAACCTGCAGCTCGACACGACTGGCCAGCCGCTGCTTCTCGTGGCGTTCTTCACCACCATCGGCATGGGGGCGAGCGTGGCCCTGCTCCGGTCGGGCGGACTTGCCGTGGCGATCTTCCTGGCATTTGCCTCGGTGGTTTGTGTCGGCCAGAATTTGCTGGGCATGGCGGTGGCCTCAGGCCTCGGCGAGAACCCGCTGATGGGCGTGATGGCCGGCTCGGTGACGCTGATGGGTGGAC
>JBBQJK010000406.1:0-2402 GCA_038325835.1 Gammaproteobacteria bacterium | reverse complement strand
GGCCATGACGCGTTTTGCCACGAAAGGAAAAATGCCGAGGAGCGCGAAGGAGCCGAGGAGCGTGGGCGAGAGCACGCCGCTCACGGATTCAATGCGGCCCACCTGGGCCCCCGCGTTCACGTAGACCACTGTGCCCGGGAGCATCCCGAGCTGGCTGACCCAGAAGAAGGTCCAGGTCCGCAGGCGCGTCAGGCCCATCAGCGGGTTGATGGCAAAGAAGGGAAAGAGGGGGACCAGGCGGAGGCCAAACAGGTAGTAAGGACCTTCCTCCCGGATTCCGCGGTTGACCCGTTCGGTGACCCCCGCGAAGCGGGTTTCGAAGAACCCGCGCAACAAGTAGCGGGCGGTGAGGAAACTGATGGTGGCGCCGATGGTGCTGCCGAAGGACACCCAGACCGAGCCGATGAGGGTGCCGAAGATGGCGCCAGCGGCCGGGGTCAGGATGAATGCGCCCGGCATGTTCAGGCAGGCTACCGTGACGTACAGGCCGAAGAACAGGGCTCCCGAGAGCAGGGGCTCCGCCTGGGCCCGCAGGCGGATGGCTTCCAGCGCGTCCAGCAGAGTCTGGAAACTAAGGTACTTCCCCAGGCCTGAGCCGAAGAAAAGGGCGAGGACGCCGATCGCCAGCCCGGCGATAATCAGGTTGCGACGCATAGGGAAAGGGCAATCATGTACGACTACCGGCAATTCTATATCGACGGGGCCTGGGTTGACCCCGGGACTCCCCGGGACCACCCGGTCATCAATCCGGCCACGGAGGAGCAGATCGGCACGATCTCCCTGGGCGGTGCGGGGGACGTGGCCCGCGCGGTCATGGCGGCCCGGCGTGCCTTCACCAGCTACTCCCTGACCACGGTCCCCGAGCGCATGGCCCTCATTGACCGCGTGATTGCGGCCTACAAGCGTCGCCAGGGAGACCTTGCCCAGGCGATTTCCGACGAGATGGGCGCACCCCTGGCCTTCGCGAAGCGCTCCCAGTCCGCGCTGGGCATCGGCCACCTGACCACGATCCGCCAGGTGCTCGAAACCTACCGCTTCAGTGAGGACCGGGACGGGCTGCGACTCGTGCGGGAAGCGGTTGGCGTGTGCGGCTTCATCACGCCCTGGAACTGGCCCCTGAACCAGATCACCTGCAAGGTGGCGCCCGCGCTGGCCGCGGGTTGCACCATGGTGCTGAAGCCCAGCGAGATTGCCCCGCTGTCCGGCACGGTCTTCGCGGAGGTCATGCACGAGGCTGGCGTGCCGCAGGGCGTGTTCAATCTCGTCCACGGTGACGGCCCCGGGGTCGGGCAGGCGCTGGCCACCCATCCGGAGGTGGACATGGTGTCCTTCACCGGCTCCACCCGGGCGGGCATCGCCGTCGCCAAGGCCGGTGCCGACACGGTCAAGCGTGTCCACCAGGAGCTTGGCGGCAAGTCCCCACTGGTCGTCCTCGATGAACAGATACTGGACGCCGCCGTGCGCTGGGGTGTGGCGGATTGCTTCAGCAACAGCGGCCAGTCCTGCAATGCGCCCACCCGGATGCTCGTGCCGGCCCGGCTCCAGGCCCGGGCCATGGCTCTCGCGAAAGAGGTGGCAGACGCCATCGTGACGGGTGATCCCCGGGATCCGGGCACCCGGCTTGGCCCGGTCGTCAGCGAGCTGCAGTTCGACAAGATCCAGCGGCTGATTCGGGCCGGCATCGATGAGGGCGCGCTGCTGGTGACCGGTGGCGAGGGACGCCCCGCGGGACTAAAGCGCGGCTACTTCGTCCGCCCGACGATTTTCGGCGGCGTGCGCAACGACATGACGATCGCCCGGGAAGAAATCTTTGGCCCGGTGCTGGCGATCCTGCCCTACGAGACGGAAGCGGAGGCCATCCGCATTGCCAACGACACGCCCTACGGCCTGGCGGCCTACGTCTGGGCCACGGATCGGGACGTGGCCCGTCGGGCTGCCAGCCAGATCCGCGCGGGCATGGTGCACATCAATGGCGCGGACATGAGCCTGAATGCGCCCTTTGGCGGCTTCAAGCAGTCGGGTAATGGCCGGGAATGGGGCGAGTTCGGCCTCGCCGATTTTGTGGAGCTGAAAGTAGTGCTGGGCTACAACGCGCCGTAGGAGCGCCTTCAGGCGCGAACCGCCGGATATCGCGGCTAAAGCCGCCCCTACCCACCTCCAAACTTGTACTTGGTCCGGATGCCAATGACCCGGGGATCCGGCGCAAAGGCGTAGCGGAACTGGGGCAGTTCCAGGGTTACGGTCTTGCCCGGTTCCCCGGTGGACGGACTGGCTGCCGGTGGCTCCTGGTTTGCGAGGTCGATGCCACTGCCCAGCGTGAAGCAGCAGGACAGGCTCGGCCCCCCCGCCGCCGAGCCGATGGTTTTGTCATCCAAGAGATTCGTCACATAACCGGTCACCTC
>JBBQJK010000405.1:0-2408 GCA_038325835.1 Gammaproteobacteria bacterium | reverse complement strand
GCCGGCCGGATGTCGCCGAACACCTCGCCGTGGGCCCGGCCCACGTCCTCCCAGCGGCTGATGTCCGTCAGGTAGATCCGCGTGCGCACCACGTGCTCCGGGCCGGCGCCCACGGCAGCGAGAGCCGCCGTGATGTTCGCCAGGATCTGGCGCGTCTGGGCGTAGGGGTCATCAATGCCCACGATATTCCCGTCCGGCCCGCTAGCCGTAGTGCCGGAGACATAGATAAAGGGTCCGATCCTCACCGCGCGGGAATAGCCGATGATCGGTTCCCACTTGCTGCCGGTGGAGTGATTGATGCGTTTCATTGCTTGGCTTCCGTAATGAGAGTTGGGAATAGTTACTGGCTGGCAAGCGTTTCCAGGCTGGTCACAGGGCTGTCGCACACAGTGCCCCGGCAGACATAGGCCAGCACGCCCGTGGCGGGAGCCGTCTTGGACGCCAGTGCCGCCGGCAAGTCGGCGGCATCGTCGGGGATGACGAACACCATTCGCCGGGGGTCATAAGCAGCACCCAGCGTGGCAGCCCACACACCGGCCTCGTCAGCCTCGCCACGCACGATGATCAGCTCGGGGGGCTGCAGGTACTCATCCAGCGCGTTCAACAGTGAGCAGTGCCCGTGGGGGAATTCCTGCATCCCCCGCCACCCCGCCTGCAGCGTGCGCTCTGCCGCGTCCAGATACCGGGGTTCCACCAGCAGGTACCCAAGCCGCGCGAGGGCAAACGCGGCCACGCCATTCCCGGACGGTACCGCCTCATCCGCCAGCGGCTTTGAGCGGTGCAACAGCGCCTCATGATCGTGGGACGTGAACCAGAAGCCGCCGTTCTCCCGGTCTTCAAAGCGCTCCAGGAGGCCGTCCGCCAGGAAAGTCGCAAATTCCACGTGCCCGGTATTCCAGCGGGTCTGCAGCAACTCGACCACCGCGTCGAGCAGGAAAGCATAGTCGTCCAGGTAACCGTTCAAACGCGCCCGGCCATCCTTACAGGTGGCCAGCAGCCGACGGTCCACCACCAGCGACCGGCGCAGGAAGTCCACCGCGCCCACCGCCGCGTCGGCCAGATCCGGTCGCTCGAGCACCCGCGCTGCAATGGCCAGGCCGCGGATCATCAGCGCGTTCCAGCTGGTCAGCAGTTTGTCGTCCAGGCCGGGCCACACGCGGCCGTTGCGCGCACTGAGCAGCTTCGCGCGCCCGGACATGAGCAGGCGGCGCACGGTGGACACCGGTTGGCCCGTGGTCGCCGCAATCTCCTCGACAGTCTGGTACACCCGCAGGTGCCAGGCCCGCACATTGTGGTGGGGGTCTTCGAAATTCGACGGCTGGTCGAGCCCGAAGCGGGGCGCCAGCACGGCGTATTCATCCGCCGCCACCAGAGATGCCACCTGCGGAGGCAGCCAGACGTAAAAACGACCTTCCTCCCCTTCGGAATCCGCGTCGAGGCTGGAATAGAAGGCGCCTTCTGCCGAACGCATATCCCGCAGCACCCAGTCCGCCGTTTCCCGGGCTACAGTCCGGTAGCTCTCGTCGCCGCTGATCTGGAACATCTGGGCGTAGAGCGCCAGCAGCGGCCCGTTGTCGTAGAGCATCTTCTCGAAGTGCGGGATCGTCCAGAAGCGATCGACCGAGTAGCGGCAGAAGCCGCCACCCAGGTGATCGTAGATGCCGCCCTCGGCCATGCGCTTTAGCGTGAGAGCGGCGAAGTACAGGCCGTCCTTGTCCGGCTGCGGAGCATGGGCCGTGTTCCGCCAGTGGCGCAGCAGCCGGTCGATGGTGGTGGGGTGGGGAAACTTGGGCGCACCGCCAAAGCCACCGTGATCCCGGTCCACCTGCTGCCCGGTGACCTCGCGAAAGTCAGCGAGTGGGGCGCCGTTCAGTGCCGAGACATCAGCACTGCCAGCGGGCTCCATCCGGGCAAAAGCCTCCCGCAGCGCGTCCGCCTGGCCGCGAACGTCGGCACTGTTGTCCCGGTAGTACTCGGCAACCCGCTCCAGAACCTGGGTGAAGGAGGGCATGCCGTACTTCGCGGTGTTGGGAAAATAGGTGCCGCCAAAAAACGGTACATGATCCTCGGGGGTGAGAAACATCGTCAGGGGCCAGCCGCCGCCGCGCTGGGCGATGAAGTGGTGGGCGGTCTGGTAGATCTTGTCGAGATCCGGGCGCTCCTCCCGGTCGACCTTGATGTTGACGAAGTGGCGGTTCATCACCTCGGCCGTGGCCGGGTCCTCGAAGGACTCGTGGGCCATCACGTGGCACCAGTGGCAGGCGGAGTAGCCGACCGAGAGCAGGATGGGCCGGTCGCGCCGCGCCGCTTCGGCAAAGGCATCGTCGCCCCACGGGTACCAGTCGACCGGGTTGGTCGCGTGCTGGCGAAGGTATGGGCTTGTCTCGTCGGCGAGCCGGTTCATCGCG
>JBBQJK010000404.1:0-2410 GCA_038325835.1 Gammaproteobacteria bacterium | reverse complement strand
GTTCGTTCTGGTGGATGGGTGGGGCCTGATCGTGGGCACCCTCGCCTCCAGTTTTGCGCCCCACAACTGAGGCTGGCCCGATGACCCCGGAAGCCGTACTCACCATTGCGAGCGAGTCACTCACCCTCACGGCTCTGCTGGCGGCTCCGCTCCTGCTCGTCACCCTGATCACCGGTGTGCTGGTCGGCGTCCTTCAGGCTGCCACGCAGATCAATGAGATGACGCTGTCCTTCATTCCCAAACTGCTTGCCCTGGTGCTGACGCTGCTGATCACAGGCCCCTGGATGCTTCAGCTGATCACCGGTTACACCCGGACCCTGTTTACCAATATCCCGGGCATGCTGGGCTGAGCCGCCGATGGACACCACGGCGCAGCTGGCGGACATCCTGTTCGCGATCCTCTGGACAGTGCTGCGGGTCGGCGGCGTCGTCATGCTCGCCCCGCTGCTGGGCGCCGTGTTCGTTCCCCGACCCATGCGCCTGGCCATCGCGCTGGTTCTTTCCGTGGCTCTGGTGCCTTCGGCAGGACCACCACCAGACCTCCAGCCCCTCAGCGGTGCCGGACTGACGGCGATCATGCAGGAACTGATCGTCGGGCTCGGCATTGGCTTCGTGCTGCGCCTGGCCACGGAAGCTGCCTTGCTGGCGGGCCAGATGATCTCCATCGGCATGGGGCTTTCCTTTGCGACCGTCGTAGACCCCCAGAGCGGCGGCATGCCCCTGCTCGGGCGCTTCTACATCATCGTGGCTTCCCTGGTTCTGCTGGCCACCGATGCGCACCTGACGCTGATAGCCCTGCTGGCCCGGAGCTATGCCGCCGTGCCCATTGCCTCCGGGGGGCTTAGTCCGGGCGATGCGCGGGTGATCGTCGACTTCGGCTCGGCAATGTTTGCGGGCGCCGTGCAACTGGCCCTGCCGTCAGTCATCGCCATCCTGATGGTCAACGTCGCCTTTGGGGTGATCAGCCGGGCAGCGCCAACGCTCAACCTGTTCGCCGTGGGTTTTCCGATCACCATCCTGCTCGGACTCTTCATTCTTATTCTTTCCATCCGCACCCAGGGTCCGGTCTGGCAGGCCCAGATGAACGACGCCTTTGACCTGCTCACGCGAATGCTGGGGAGCTAGGCGGCCATGGAGAAAACCCCACAGGAAGACCGCACTGAGCCGGCCACACCCAAGCGCCTGGACGACGCACGCCGCAAGGGCCAGATTCCCCGCTCGCATGAACTCGGCATGGGGTCCGTGCTGATGACCGGCGCTCTGGTGCTCTACTCCAATGGCGAGCAGCTTGGCACCGGCATGGAGGAGATGATGCGGCACGCCCTCAGCTTCGACCCCCGGGCCCTGGACGATCCCGGCTACATGTCGCGGGCCCTGACGCAAGCGATGTTTGCCGCACTGGATGCCTGCACTCCACTGTTCGTCGCGTTGATCGTCGCGGCCTTCGTCGGGACTATCGCAGTCGGTGGCTTTGTCTTCACGTCCACCCCGATGGCCTTCAAGTTCGAGCGCCTCGACCCGGTGGCCGGACTCGGCCGGATCTTCAGCCTGAACAGCGTGGTCGAGGTACTGAAGGCCCTCGCGAAGGCCGGCTTCATCGTGGGCGCGACCGTGGCCCTGCTCATGGGCACGATGGACCAGCTCCTTGGCCTCAGCGATCAGCCACTTATGGAGGCCCTGGGCAGCTCCATGTCCCTGACCCTGCTGACCTTCGCGATCTCCAGCGGGGCCCTGCTGCTGATTGCCGCGCTGGATGCGCCCTACCAGTTTTGGTCCCACGCCCGCCAGATGCGGATGACCCGCAAGGAGATCGAGGACGAGCAGAAGGAGTCCGAGGGCAGCCCCGAGGTGCGCAGTCGCATCCGGCAACTGCAGCAGGAAGTTGCCCGCCGGCGGATGCTGGAAAGCGTACCGAAGGCCGATGTGGTTATCACCAACCCGACCCACTTTGCCGTGGCCCTACGCTACGACGACAGCCGCATGCGCGCGCCGGTGCTCCTTGCCAAGGGTGCAGACCTGACCGCCGCCCGTATCCGGGAAATCGCCACGGAGAACAAGGTCACCCTCTTTGAATCACCGCTGCTCGCCCGGGCGCTCTACTGGACTACGGATCTGGGTCAGGAAGTCCCGTCCCAACTCTACCTGGCAGTGGCCCAGGTCCTGACCTACGTGTACCGGCTGAAGGTCGTGCGTGAGCGCGGCGGCCCGTGGCCCGACCGGCCCACGGTTGAAGTGGACGAGAAACTGGCCAGCGGACCGCAGCAGCGGCGCCGGCGTCGCTAGGAACCTGAACGATGGCCGCTCAAACCTCTACCTGGCTCAGCTCGGTACGCAGCACTGCGAAGCTGGCCATGGGGCTCCCCCTGGTCGTCCTGGCCATGCTGGCGATGATCGTGCTGCCGATGCCGCC
>JBBQJK010000403.1:0-2419 GCA_038325835.1 Gammaproteobacteria bacterium | reverse complement strand
CAGAGGCTGGAAGCGCTCGTCGCAGCACTGTCCCCCACTGAAGCCCAGGACTTCATTCGTGCGTTTTCCACCTACTTCCTCGCGGTGAACCTCGCCGAGACTGTGCACCGCATCCGGCGCCGCCGCGACTACCTGCGGGAGGGCAAGCACCGCCAGCCGGGTGGGCTCGAGGACACGCTGTTTGAGCTGAAGGATGCCGGGGTCACCCTGGAGGAGGCCCGGAACGCTCTCTCCGCCCTGCAGGTGGAACACGTGCTGACGGCCCACCCCACGGAGCCCACGCGGAGGACCATCCTGCGCCGGCAAAAAGACATCGTCAGCCGTCTGATCGACATGCAGAACGCCGCGCTGTCGCCCCGCGAACTGGCCGCAGACCTGGCCAACATCCGCGACGACATCACGGCGATCTGGCAGACCGAGGAACACCCCACCGAGGCTCGGACAGTCGCCGCCGAGCGGGAGCATGTCCTCTTCTTCCTCACGGACTGCATCTACCGGGTCATCCCGGTCGTCTATGAAACTGCCGAGGTCGCCCTCGAGGCGGTCTGGGGTGAGGCCAGTCGCGCCATCGAGCTGCCGGTGATGATCCGCATGGCCTCCTGGATTGGCGGCGACATGGTGGGCCGGAACGAAATCACGGCGCGGAGCATCCGGGACACGCTGGCGCGGCAGCGCTCGCTGGTGCTGGACCTGTACCACCGGGAGTTCCGGGAACTGGCGGAGAAAATGAGCCAGAGCGCCAGCCGCGTCGGCGTCTCCCCGGCCCTGGAGGAGCGTATCCGCCTTTACTCAGGGCACTTCCCGAACGCGCTCGGGATCACCCCCCTGGGCCATCGGGGCATGCGCTATCGGGTCTTCATCCGGCTGGTGATGGCGCGACTCCAGTCCACAGGAACAGAAGGCCTGTACCCCTTCGAGTCCGCTGATGAGTTGGCGGAAGATCTGCGACTCATCGTTGGCAGTCTGCAGGCGAACCGCGGCGAACACGCGGGGCTGTTCGCCGTGCGTCGCCTGCTGCGCCGCGTAGAAACGTTCGGCTTTCACCTGATGACGCTGGACGTCCGGCAGGAAGCGCTGGCGACCCGCCAGGTGCTTGGCCGCGCCCTGAATGAGCCGGAGTGGCTGGAGCAGTCGCCTGACTATCGCCTCCAGCGGCTGCGCCGCGCGCTGGCGGACAACGAATCCCCCACCGGCGAGATGGACAACGAGACCAAGCGCGCCGTCGGCATTTTCCAGGCCATCGCGTTCTGCAGGCGCCGGTATGGCAAGCGCTCGATCGGCACCTACATCATCAGCATGGCGGAGGGCGTCGACGACGTCCTCTCGCTGCTGCTGCTCGCCCAGTGGGGCGAACTGCGCAAGCGCACGGGCACCGTGCCGCTCGACATCGCCCCGGCCTTCGAGACCATTCACGGCCTCGCCGGCGCGGCCGCCGTGATGCGCCAGCTCTACGCAGAACCGATGTACAAGGAACACCTCAACGCCCGCCGCCAGAAACAGACGGCCATGCCCGGCATCGCCGACAGCAACGTCGAAAGCGATCTCGCCTCCGCCCGCTGGGCCCTGCTGACGGCCCAGCGGGAGCTGCTCGCGACGGCGCGCACGGACGGCGTCCAGCTGACGCTCTTCCACGGTCGCGGTGGCGCCATCGGTGCCGGAGGCGGCAAGGCCCATGTGGACCTCGGCTGCGCGCCGGCCGGCACGGCCGAAGGCGGTGTGCGGGTGATCGAGCAGGGCGAGCTCGTCGCCAATAAATATGGCGTGCGCGCAATTGCCCTGCGGACTTTTGACCAGACACTGGCGGCCGGAGTGCGTAGCCTCCTGCGTCCCGGCGGTCCACCGGCCGCTGAGGGGCATGCTGACTGGGAAGACGCACTGCAGGCACTTGCCACCGCGTCGCGGGCCCACTACCAGGCGCTGGTCCTCGACTCGCCAGGTTTTTCCGACTACTACCGGCTGGCAACCCCGGCCGATGTCATCGAGCGGATGCGCCGGGGCAGCGGAGTCGAGGCCGGCGTTCCCGACGGGTTACTGGCTGCCGCGGGCACGGCGCCCTGGGTTTTTGCCTGGACCCAGAGCCGGAACATCCTGCCCGGCTGGTACGGTTTTGGCACAGGCCTCACCGCCGCACTGGACCGGTTTGGCGAGGAGCAGCTCCAGGCGATGCACAGTGGCTGGTATTTCTTCCGGACCCTTGTGACTGATGTGGAAACCGCACTGGCCAAGAGCGACCTCGCCATCGCCGCGCGCTATTCGCTGCTGGGCGGGGAGCTCCACGGGCGGTTCTTCGGCCGGATAGCCGCCGAGTTCGAACGCGCCACCGCTGCCGTTCTCCGGGTAAAACAGCAGCAGGTCCTGCTGGAGCGGGACAACACCCTGCGTCGCTCCATTCGCCTGCGTAATCCCTATGTGGATCCGA
>JBBQJK010000402.1:0-2446 GCA_038325835.1 Gammaproteobacteria bacterium | reverse complement strand
TGGCCGCAGGCCACGAGCAGTGTAGCCAGAAACGTCAGGGCGGACAGGCGGCGCATTGGTGTTTCCCCAGGGTTCCCCGGGGGATGGTACCGTTTCCCCATGCGGCAGTGGCTGGTGCAGTCGATGGCGGTGCTGGTGGTCCTCGCCCTGGCGGGTGGTGTCGCACTCTGGTGGTGGGGACTGCGTGCGCCCGCGTTCCGGCAGCCGCCGGTCACCGGCACGCTGGAGGAACGGCGCTTCGACTTCGGCGGCTTGTCCCGGTCCTTCCTCGTCTACATTCCCCTGCGTCTGTCCGACCCGGCGCCAGTCGTGCTGGTCCTGCACGGGGCCGCCAGCTCTGCCGCGCGGATGCGCAGTGACACCGCCTGGGCCTTCGAGGAAGTGGCCGACAGCGACGGGGCGCTCATTGTCTATCCCCAGGGATTCGAGGGCGACTGGAACGATTGCCGGGCGACGGGTGCCGTTGGTGCGCGGGAGCGCTCGGTGGATGACGTGGGTTTTCTTCGCGCGGTGGTGGCGCGCCTGGCCGGTGATCCCGCGCTGGGCGGCCAGCAGGTTGCAACCGACGAGGTGTTCGCCGCCGGTTTCTCCACTGGGGGCCACATGGTCTTGCGGCTGGCGCTGGAGGCCCCGGACTTCGTGACCGGCGTCGCCGCCATCGCGGCGAGTCTGCCCGCTGCCGGCAATCAGAACTGCCAGGAGAGCCGTCAGGCAGTGCCCGTCCTCCTGATCAGCGGTGACGAGGACCCGATCAGTCCTTACGACGGCGGGGAGGTCTTGTCGGTGGGTCCGTTCAACCGGCGTGGGGCTTTACTGTCCGCTTTCGCCACGGTCGACTACTTCCGAACCCTGGCAGGCTACCCGGCCCTGCCTTTCGAGCACCGCTACCCGGATGGCGATCCATTGGACGGGACCGTGGCCAGTCGCCGGTTGTGGTCTGCGGGAGACCGACCCGAGGTGGACCTCATCACCATCCACGGTGGCGGCCACACGATTCCCCATCCGCAAAAGACCATGCCCCGCATCCTGGGCCGGACCAGCCATGACGTGCCCGCTGTCGAGGAGATCTGGCGGTTCTTCCGCCGCCAGTTGCTCGGGGGCCGGGATCCATCCTAGTATCAGCCTACGCCTTCAGAAATGCCTGTTTGTCCCTCTACCCCAGGAGAACCCAGAGTGAATGCCACCACCACCAACCGGGCGCTGAGCGGTGCCACTGTTCTCGCCCTCGGAGTTTCCCTGCTCGCGCTGGCCGCCACGGCTGCAGACAACACGGGTGCTCCCCCGGCGCCCGCTGCAGAAATGGACCACTCGGGCCATGACATGAGTCAGATGAACCCGGGGCGGGATGCGGAGGGCCGCAGCCTCTACGGCATGAAGCACAAGATGGATCCCGCCATGACCCGGGAGTTGCGCGAAAAAGTAGCGCTGTACCAGAAGTACAGCGACGCGGAGATCACCATGTCCATGGACATGATGGGCCCGGAGTACGCCTGGTACATCAGCCCGCCGGACGTGAAGGGCTCCCAGGGGATCCTGATTCTGATGCACGGCTTCCGGGAGCAGGGTGACAAGATCTTCAAGGACCAGGTCCAGTCCATCGGCAATATTTTCCCGACGTCCATGGGCGTGGGCATGGCGATGATGATGTCGGAGCACATTCAGGTAGGGCTCGACGACCTGAAGGCCGCTGGTGCGAAGGAGATCGTTGTAATACCCGTGACCTCTTCGGGCACCAACGAGCTGTACCGGCAGTGGCTCTATATTTTCGGCAAGGCGGATAAGGCTGAGTTTGCCAGCGTGCCGCGGGTGAAAACGGATGCGAAGCTGCACTTTGTGGCGCCGCCGGGGGATAACCCGCTGGTTGCAGAGATCCTGTTGGATCACGTTGCAGAGATGAGCAAGGATCCCGGGAAGGAAGTGGTCATCATTGCCGGCCATGGCCCGAGTTCCGCGGCAGACAACACGGAGGAACTCCGGGTTCTCGCCGGTCTCGCAAAGATCGTGAAGCAGGATGGTGGCTTCGCGGACGTGCGGGGCATGACTCTGCAGGACGACGCGCCACCGGAGGTTCGTGCTGCCAACGTGCAGAAGCTTCGCGAGACGGTCGAAGCCGCCACGAACAAGGGGCAGCGGGTTCTGGTCGTTACCAACCTGATCGGTGCCCGGACCATTCAGGCCAAGTTGCGCAGCGACCTGCAGGGGCTGACCTACGAGTTCAATCCCAAGGGGCTCGTCAACCACCCCAACTTCATGAAGTGGATGGGTGAGTCGGTCCGGGAAGAGTTTGAGAAGAGCGCGGCGGTCAGCAAAACCCGGCCAGCGGGGACTTGACCGGCCAGCGGACTAGCCGGCCAGCGGACTAGATTGACGCCACCACGACCAAGGGGCCGGCCGAGACCACGACGCCACCCGGTTGTTCCGCGGTGATCGCAAACGCCTTGGGCGA
>JBBQJK010000401.1:0-2450 GCA_038325835.1 Gammaproteobacteria bacterium | reverse complement strand
GCGAAGGGGCAGCCGCCTATGCCGCCGATACTGGCGTCGAGGGACGCCACACCGGCATCGAGAGCCGCCTGCGCATTAGCGATGCCGGTATTGCGCGTGTTGTGGAAGTGGCAACGGATGGGGACGCCAGGGGCTTTGTCGCGCACAGCCCCGATCAGATCGCGGACTTGCGAGGGCACCGCCACGCCAATGCTGTCGGCAATTCCCAGGTCCACAGGGCCGCCTTCCATCACCTGCTCAACCAGGTCAAGGACTCGTCGGACTGGCACTTCGCCCTCGAAGGGGCAACCAAACGCCGAAGAAATCATCACATTGGCCCGCATGCCGGCTGCCTTTGCCGCTCTGGCAATCTCCAGCCAGGCCTTCACGGAATCGGCCGTCGGCACGCCCTGGTTGCGCTGGTTGTAGGTATCACTCGCCACCACGGCCATGCCGATCTCGTCAATGCCAGTCGCCTGAGCCCGATCGAAGCCCTTGCGATTAAGGACCAGGCCGATATAGACCACCCCCTCCGTGCGCGGCAGGCCCCGAATGACCTCCTCCGCATCGGCCATCTGGGGGACTCGCTTCGGATGGACAAAGCTGGTGACCTCCAGCCGCTGGATGCCAGCCTCGACCGCCCGCCGGATAAACTCGATCTTGGTCGCTGTCGGGAGAATCTCAGGTTCGCCCTGCAACCCGTCGCGAGGCCCGACTTCGATGACTGAAACGCGTTGCAATGACTGGGGCATGGCCTTACAGGTCGGCGGAAACCCGTTATTCTATACGGCGCAGTCAGCGTTACAACAGACGCCTTGGCAGGGGTCCGGTTACGGACCTCGTTACAGCACCGGATGGCGCATTGGTCGAATTCTCGGACAGGATCTAGGGATGGCAAACGAACAGAAGACCGGCACTGGCCCTCTGGCTGGGCTCCGCCTCATCGAAATGGGCACCCTTCTGGCTGGGCCATTCTGTGGCCAGCTTATGGGCGACTTTGGCGCAGAGGTCATAAAGGTGGAACCGCCCGGTCAGGGCGATCCCATGCGGGAGTGGGGCCGGGAAAAGTCCCACGGCATGTCGCTCTGGTGGCCGGTGGTGGCCCGCAACAAGAAGTCAGTGACCCTGAATCTCCGTGAGGCCGAAGGGCAGGCCATTGCCAGGGACCTCATCGCCAAGGCCGACTTCCTCCTGGAGAACTTCCGGCCGGGCACGCTGGAGCGCTGGAATCTCTCCTACGCTGAACTGCAGAAGATCAATCCGCGCCTGATCATGATCCGCGTCTCCGGCTTTGGACAGACCGGTCCCTACGCCAAGCGGGCAGGCTTTGGCGCCGTCGGTGAGGCGATGGGTGGGCTGCGCTATGTGTGCGGCGACCCGGCAACACCCCCCAGTCGAATGGGTATCAGCATCGGTGATTCCCTGGCTGCGACCTTTGCGTGTGTCGGCGCCCTCTCTGCCCTGTACTACCGGGAGCGCACCGGACAGGGCCAGGTGGTGGACTCGGCGATCTATGAAGCAGTCCTGAACATGATGGAGTCGCTGATTACCGAGTACGACAAGACCGGCTATGTCCGGGAAAGAACCGGCGCCATCCTGCCGAATGTGGCCCCATCCAACGTCTATCCCACCCGTGACGGCGGCATGATCCTCATTGCGGCCAATCAGGACACGGTCTTCGGCAGGCTCGCAGAAGCCATGAGTCGCCCAGAACTGGCGAAGGACGAGCGCTATGCAACGCATACGGCGCGCGGTATGCGGCAGCAGGAACTGGACGATCTGATTGCGGACTGGACCCGGACTCTGGACGCCGCCCCCCTTGAGCAGCTTATGGACAAGTTCGGGATCCCGTCCGGGAAGATCTACCGCACTCCGGAAATGCTGGAGGACGCGCACTTCCGTGCCAGGGAGGCCATCGTGAAAACGATGCATCCGAAGTTCGGCGAACTGCGGATGCAGAATGTCGCACCGAAACTGTCCGCTACCCCGGGTGGGATTCACTCACCCGCACCGGAACTGGGGCAGCATTCCGAGGAGATTTACCGCAGCCTGCTCAATTTCGACTCAGCGCGGATCGCCGACCTGCGGGCCCGGGGCATTATCTGAAGACGGGGGCCAACCGGCTTGGCGAGATAGCCTGCGTGACGGTTCGCACGCCGTCCCTGCCTGCTACCGAGGCCGCTTACAGCCGGTTTCTCGGCTACCGGGTCGTTGGACGGAAGCCCGTTTCCCGAGCCCAGGCCGAACTCTGGGGAATGGCCGGCCTGGCTGGCACCCCTTCACTGCTCATGGCGCCGGAGTCGGCCACCGACTTCGTCTTTCGCTTTGTCGAGCGACCGGCCGAACCGGGCTACCGCGCCTTCACGCGGCATGGCTGGCATGCAGCGGAACTGATTGTCGAACGCGTGGATTCGCTGGCTGAACAACTGCGGGATTCACCCTTCGAGATTGTCGCCCCACCGCTCGACCTG
>JBBQJK010000400.1:0-2453 GCA_038325835.1 Gammaproteobacteria bacterium | reverse complement strand
GCGCTCCTGGCGGGGTTTCTACGACGCTTTGGCCTCTGAGTACCGCTCGAAATCACAGGTGAAATCCTGGAACGTCGAGTTCGGCTCGAAGGCAAAAGCCCGGTAAGTGATGTGCCCATAGCCACTGACCAGTGCCGTAGGCTTGATGAGGGCTGAACTGGCGACGACTGCACTGAAGTTGTTCCGCCCCCCGCGGAACAGCATGGGATCCCAGCCGTGGTACATGTACACCATCCCCGGCTGCATGCTTGAGGTCACGTGGGCCATGGCCACGAAAGACCCCATGGAATTGAACACGCGAATCAGCTGTCCATCCTCAACGCCACGAGCCTTCGCATCCATCGGCCCCACATAGATGTCGGGCTCACCCCGGCGCAGGCTGAGCAGCAGGGAATCGTCAGCCCACATGGTGTGAATGCCGTGGCGCAGGTGCCCCATCAGCATCTGGAGCGGATAGCCCTCCAGTTTCAGGGGCGCCTTATGCCCTGGCAGTTGCTCGTCCTCGGCCAGAAACCACGCATGATCCACGTAGAACTGCTGCCGCCCGGTCAGCGTGGGGTAAGGCTCCAGGTGCTCCACGCCCCGGAGCATCACTGAGCCATAGGGAGCGTTGCGGCCATAGACGACCCGCTCGGTATCGCCATTACGCATCAGTCCCCTGCTGCGCATCTCGTCGAAGGAGACCTTGGGCACCCCGGGATCCTTGTCGATGAGGAACTGGATAACGTCCTTGGTGTCCTTGATCTGCCCGCCCATGGTGAAAAGCTGGTGGTAAAGGGTGAAATCCCTCGGCACGGGTTGACCAAAGAAACTGTCCTGGATCGGCGCGATACCCCGGATCTTCGCCCGCTCCGCGATGGCTGCGGCGAGCCGGTTCAGGGCGTGCCAGTCGTCCACGGCTTCGCCCAGCGGCGGGACGGCGGCATCGAGGACCTGCACGTAGGGCGTGCGGGCCTCCAGCATGTAGTCCTGCCGCTCGTAGTGATGGGCAATGGGCAGGACGTAGTCGGAGTACATGGCCGTAATGCCCATGTCCGGGGCCATGGTCACGATCGCGCCAAGCTTGGCGAAGGTCGTGTCCCGCCAGCGGCCGCCACCGGCGCGCCAGCTGGCCGTGTTGCTGCCCGCAAAGATCCCCATCTTCCAGGGGGTGGCGGCGTAATCCGGCCACGCGCCAGAACGCGTCGACTCCTGGAAGTAGCGATCAACCTTGTCTGCCACTGCCTTGCCGTAGATCCTCTCGTTCAGGCCCTTGCCGTCGGAATGCACATAGTCCCAGCGCGCCAGGGTCGCGATCCGCAGGGTCGGCGGCAGACCGGCCAGCATGAAGACGATCTGGCTTGCGGTGTTGCCCAGGTTCTCGAGCTGGAATCCACCCCCCGCCTTCCCCAGATTTCCGGTGAGGGACAGCAGCAACATGAACGCCCGTTGCAGCAGGTCGCCCTGCAGCCACTTGCACATGCGATAGCCGGTAAAAATCATGGCCGGCTTCGCCCGTCCAAAGATCTGCGCGACCTGGCGGATGTTGTCCGGGTGTACGCCGCAGATCGCAGCTGCCTTCTCCGGCGTGTAGTCCTGCGCGCGCTGCTTCACCAGTTCGAACACCGTCGTGACCCGGACCCGGCCGCCCAGAGTCTTGACCATCCACGTACCCTCCAGTGCGGGCTGGAGGTCGCCGAGTGCCAGCGTGCCGGCCGGGATAACGGGGACCGGCGAGCCCGGGGGCGGCGGCGGTCCGCCGGTACCAGGGGCCGGCTGCGCCTTCCGGGTCTTCTCGTCCCAGACATAGAACAGGTTGTCACGGGCCGTATCGGCGGCCAGGAAATCGTTTTCACGCAGGAAACGGCCGTTATCGACGCGGACCAGGAATGGCAGGTCGGATTGTTCGCGGATGTAATCCCTGTCAATCAGGCCCTCGGCGAGCAGCACCTGGATCATGCCCATCGCCAGCGCAATGTCCGTGCCGGGCTTCGGATTGACCCACTTGCTGGCGTGCATTGCGCTCGGGGTGAACTCGGGCGAGATGGCAACGACTTCGGTACCGTTGTACCTGGCCTCCCAGAAAAAGTGGGCATCAGGAATCCGGGTGACGGCAGGATTGCAGAACCACACCAGGCAGCAGCGGGACTTGTAGACAGCCGCCATGGTGTCGCCCAGCAGGGGCTCGCCAACCGTCATCTGTACACCGGTAGGCAGGTCACCGACACCGGCAAACGCCTCCGGCAACTCGATGCCGCTGATGGTGGCGAAGCGACCAAGGGCTGCGAACGACGCGCGCTTGAGCACCATCTGTGTGCCCAGGTCGAAGCTTATCGAGCGGGGCCCGAACTCCACGGAGTAGTCGATGAAACGGTCCGCAATCTCACCCAGAGCCTGGTCCCAGGTCACGCGCTCCCACTGGCCCGCACCCCGCTCCCCTACTCTCTTCATCGGGTAG
The DNA here is from genome assembly GCA_038325835.1 of Gammaproteobacteria bacterium. GTDB lineage: Bacteria > Pseudomonadota > Gammaproteobacteria > Steroidobacterales > SHZI01. Next base: position 16 of record JBBQJK010000400.1, on the reverse strand, counting down.
AGAATCCGCTGCTTGC
>JBBQJK010000399.1:0-2459 GCA_038325835.1 Gammaproteobacteria bacterium | reverse complement strand
GGTCCCGAGGCGATGTCTGGCGGGGACGATGGCTGCCAGGTTAGCGATGTCCAGCGTGCCCCCGGCAAGTTCAGCTACAAGTTGAAGTGCCCCGATGGCTCTGGCTCGGGCGAGATGACCTATCAGGGCAAGGAGAGCTATACGTCCGTCGTCACCATGACGATGGACGGCGATACGATGAAGATGTCCTCCACGGGCAAGCGCATCGGCTCCTGTGATGCCAGCCAGCTGAAGAAGCAGGCCGCAGCCGCCCAGGCGCAGGGGCAGGCTGTCATTGCCCAGGCCTGTGCTGGCGTTCCCGAACAGATGTTGACCGGGCAGCTGGCGACGCTGAACTGTGCTGCGAAGTACAAGAAACAGCTCTGTGATCGCCTGGGCACCAAAGCGGGCTTCAGCACCGTGGCAGCCCGCCAGCCCACGGGCGACGCCCTTATGGATTCCGGCACCCTGCCCGAGGCGGCGAAGTTCTGCGGGGTGCAGCCGGAGCCCCTTCGGGATCGGCTCTGCGCAGACGCCAGCAAGACTGAGGATCTGAACTTCCTGGGTGCGCAGTGTCCGGCTCTTGCGCAACCAATCGCCCAGCGGGAGTGTGCCGGCCGGAGTTTCAGCAGCCCCCCGGCGGAAAAGTACCGGGACTTCTGCAAAAACTACGCACGCAGCGTGATGCAGGACGGCGGCGGTGATGCTCCTGCCGACAGTCCGATGCCGACCAAGGAGAGCGTCCTGCAGGAAGGGGCAAAGCGCCTCAAGGGGCTGTTCGGCCGCTAGGCCCCGGGGTCCCGCGTGTCCCGGCTTCCGGTCGCGGCGCTGCTGGTCGCGGTGGGCCTGCTTCGGGTTGGGTTCCCGGCCGAAGCAGCCAAAACCCCCGACCCCTATCCGAGGGCGGCCGCTGCCTATCTGGTGGAGGTTAACGGGGCCGTGCTCTGGGCTCGCGCTGAAGATCAGTCGCTGCCGCCGGCGTCACTCACGAAAATCATGACGGCTCTCGTGCTGCTGGAGCAGTGGGCGCCCGAGGCGATCATCACCGTGAGTCCGCTGGCCGCCAGTGCTTCCGGCTCCCGGCTTGGGCTCAGGGCCGGCGACCAGCTGCGTGCAGGGGACGCGCTGACTGCCCTGCTGGTGGCGTCTGCCAACGACGTTTGTATGGCTCTCGCCGAGCATGCGGCCGGCAGTGTGTCGGCCTTTGTCGCCCGCATGAACCGCAAGGCCGAGCAGTTCAAGCTCGTGGCCACCCGATTTCGCAATCCTTGTGGGCTCGACGCCGAGGGCCATGTGTCGTCCGCTGCCGACCTTCTCAGGCTGTCCCGGCTGGCCATGACCCATGCTGAGTTTGCGCGCAGCGTGGGGCAGGCAGCCTCGGCAGTGACTACCGTGAAGGGCCGCCGCTTCCAGCTGACTTCAGGCAATCTCCTGCTTGAACGGGTGCCTGGAACGGTGGGCATAAAGAGCGGATTCACTGCCCGCGCCGGCAAGTGCCTGGCGGCTCTCGTGCGCCGCGGAGACGATGAAGTGCTGATCATTCTTCTGAACGCCCCAAACCGCTGGTGGTCCGCCGCCGTTCTGGTTGAGGATGCCTTTGCAGCACTCGATGCCAGCCGCCGCTAACGCCCTGCGGCGCTGGTGGCCGGCGTTTCTCGTTGTGCTCGTGGTAGGCCTTGCCTACGCCAATGCGTTGCAGGCTGGTTTTCAGTTCGATGACTGGGAGGTGATCGTCCGGGATCCGCGGGTCCAGAGTCTCGCGGCCTGGTGGGACTCGTTGCCGGGAATGCGCCCGCTGCTGAAGCTGAGCTACGCCCTCAACCATGCCAGCGGGGCGGGTGTCGCTGGCTTCCATGCCGTGAACGTGGTGATCCACGCGGGCAATGGCCTGCTGATACTTTTCCTGGTCCGCGCCTTTGCAACCCAGCTGGGCGAGACCCCCGCCGCCGCGGGGTGGCTGGCGCTGGCTACCGCGTTACTCTTTGTCCTGCACCCGGTCCAGACGGAGGCCGTGACCTACGCGTCCGGCCGCTCCACGTCGCTCAGTGCGCTGTTTGCTCTGGGCAGCATCGCAGTCTGGGTCTACGCTCGCGAAACGCGGGACCACGCCATCCTGCTTCTTCTGGTTTCGCTCCTGCTGATGCTCGCGGGCATCGCAACGAAGGAGCCCGTGGCCATAGTTCCGGCGGTTCTCCTGCTGTGGGAGGCCGCTGACGCCTCGCGCCCTTTCCGCTGGCGCGCTGCCGTGGGCAGGACCGGCGTGCACTGGACCCTGTTGGGCCTGGCACTCGTTCTTGCTTTCTCCCTGCAGGCCTATCGTGATTTCGTTACCACCAGTCTAGCCACCCGCAGCCTTGCGGGGAATCTGGTGGCCCAGACCGAGGGCCTTCGCTACCTCGCCGGTCAGCTGCTGAACATCGACCGCATGAACGCCGATCCGGCACTGCCCGTGAGTCTGGACCTTGGTGCCCGGGGAGCAT
>JBBQJK010000398.1:0-2459 GCA_038325835.1 Gammaproteobacteria bacterium | reverse complement strand
GTGGCACTCGCCAGCAGAATCGCCGCTGAAACGGCCGCGAGACTCAAGATCCGCCCGCGCGGCACCGATGTAGAGACAGCATTCCGCTGCCTGTCGAGCAAGGTGATCAAGTTGTGCCCATCCCAAAAACACGGCGCCTTGCGCGCCGGGGGACATTTAGCGGCGGAGGTGCTCAGGCGTTCTGTGACTGCGTTAACAGATACCGGAAAACTGGTTGTATTAGGTTATCTCACGGGCAATTCGGCACCGCGCTTGGGTTCTTATGCGTCACGGCCTTTTTTCCTGGGCAGGCCGTGATGGGGATGAAGATGACTGCATGGATGCGGAACGATCTGCTGCGCGCGCTTGTTCGCGCAGCACACCGAGGGGCTCAAGGCTTCCTCGTCAGCCTGCTGGCTGGTCTCCTTACCGCGTGCGGGGGCGGTGGCCTCGGCGGCGGGCAGAACGCAGACCCGGTCATCGTCGACGTGGCCATTGCTTACGTCAAGCGGCCCGTTCCCGTGGACAACCAGGGTGCTGTCGAACCCACTGATGTCCGCGAGCTGCGGACCTTCAATATTGGTGCTGATCTTTTTGTCCGCGAGCGCGCTGCCGTTTCGGCCGCCGAGATCAACGTCACCAGTCGTATCACCCTGGGTACCGGGCTGTACGACATCCGCGACCTGGAAATGTCTTTCGACGGCACCAAAGTCCTGTTCGCCATGCGGGGTCCCTTTGAGCAGGGTGCGGATGAAGAGGATCAGCCGACCTGGAATGTCTGGGAATACACGCTAGGCAGTGACAGCCTCCGGCGCGTCATTGCCTCCGACCTGAACGCCGAGAGCGGCCACGACGTGGCACCCCAGTACCTGCCAGACGGCCGGATCATTTTCTCCTCGACCCGCCAGCGGCAGTCCAAGGCCGTGCTTCTCGATGAGGGCAAGCCCCAGTTCGACGCCCAGGACGAGGACCGCAATGAGCCGGCCTTCGTCCTACACGTGATGAATGCTGACGGTACCGACATCCATCAGGTGTCCTTTAACCAGAGTCACGATCTCGATCCCACCGTGCTGACCAACGGCCAGGTGCTCTTCAGCCGCTGGGACAACGCGGCGGGGAACAACGAGATCAACCTGTACCGGATGAACCCTGACGGTACTGCGCTGGAGTTGTACTACGGTGCCCAGAGCCATGCCACGGGGACCGACGGCGCCATCGTCCAGTTCGTGCAGCCCCGGGAGATGCCGGATGGCCGGATCCTGACGCTGGTCCGGCCCTTCCAGACGGACGAGTCCGGTGCCGATCTGGTGGCCATAGATGGCCAGAATTTCGTCGAGAACCTGCAGCCCACAGCTCCCAATGCCGGTATTCTCGTCGGCCCCGCCCAGACGCGGGTCGTGGTGAATGACGTCCGCACCGACGACAGCATCTCTCCCGGTGGCGAATTCTCCTCCGCTTACCCGCTGTTCGACGGCACGAACCGGATGTTCGTCAGCTGGAGTCCCTGCCGGTTGCTGAGTGCCACTCTGCAGATCATCCCGTGCACTGCTTCAGCCCTCGCGGATCCCGCGGCGGTCGCTGCGCCCCCGCTCTACGGCGTCTGGATCTACGACCGGACGGCGAACACGCAGCAGCCCGTGTTTGCGCCGGAGGAGGGCATCATCATCAGCGACATCGTTGCCGGTCAGCCCCGGACGCTGCCGCCAGTCATCTTCGACCAGGAGGACACCGGCAGTCTCGATCCGGATCTGCTGGCGGAGAGCGCCGGGCTGATCGATATCCGCAGCGTCTACGACTTTGACGGCAGCACGGGCGTGAACATCGCCAGCCTGGCCAACCCCGCCCTGACGACCGCTGACCAGCGCCCTGCCCGGTTCCTGCGCCTGGAGAAGGCCGTGGCGCTGCCGGACGATGACGTCCGGGACTTCGACAACAGTGCCTTCGGCGTGAGCCAGGGGCAGGGCATGCGGGAAATCCTGGGCTATGTCCCCGTGGAACCCGATGGCTCCGTGGTGGCCAAGGTGCCGGCGAACGTGCCGCTGGCCCTCTCGGTGCTTGACGGCAATGGCCGGCGGATTACCGGCCGGCACCAGAACTGGCTGCAGGTGCGCCCGGGTGAAGTCCTGAGCTGCAACGGCTGTCACGCGTCCCCCAGCGGCGTGTCCCACGGGCGCCGAGCCGCGTTCGTCAGCGCCTGGGCCGGTGCGACGGTCGACGGACAGCCCTTCCCGAACAGCGAAGCGGCGTACTTTGCTGACTTTGGCGAGACGATGGCCCAAGTGAAGAAGCGGATCAGTTGTGCCACAGACTGCGCCCTGATTACCCCCAGTGTGGACGTGGTTTACACCGACATCTGGACCGATCCGGTGGCTGCCGGCCGCGCGAAGGATGCCGGCTTTGCCTGGCGCTACGCGGATCTCACCACACCGCTGCCCACGCCCGGCAACTGCATTGCCAGCTGGTCGCCCCGCTGCCGGATC